>JBCBDZ010000006.1:0-47307 GCA_038529225.1 Pseudomonadota bacterium
GCGTGCGGGCCGTTTGAAACGGCAACCCGTAGAGGAGATCGAAGTTAATCGCCTCGATCCCGCGGGCGCGCAGATCGTCTACCACGCCCCGGGTCAGCTCGTGTGACTGCTGACGCCCGATGGCGTCCTGCACCTGCGGGTCGAAATCCTGAATGCCAAGGCTGGCCCGGTTCAACCCATGGGCCTTGAGCACATCCAGTCGGGCCGGGCCCACATCGGTGGGATCCACCTCGACCGAGAATTCTTCGACCTCATTGAGCCCCCAGATGTCGTCGAGACCGCCGAGCAGCGTGTCGAGCAGTTTTGCAGACAGGATCGTCGGAGTGCCGCCGCCCAGATGCAGCCGACGTGGTTTGACCCCGTTGACAAATCGCGCGCGCACGTCGCGGGCCTCGGTCAGGACGCGCTCCACATAGGGCGCGAGGGGAGCATCATTGCGCGTGCCTTGCGTGCGACATGCACAGAACCAGCAAAGTCTGCGGCAAAACGGGATGTGGACATAGAGCGAAATCTCTGCATCCTTAGGGGCATCGGATTGCCAAGTGCGCGTGCAATCTGCATCCACGCTGTCACTGAACCAGTTGGCAGGCGGATAGCTGGTAAATCTCGGCACCTTGGCGTCAAACAACCCAAGACGGGAGAGGTCGGATACATGTTTCATGCTGCCACAATGACCTTGGGCGCCGAAATCTGCTTTGATGCAGATCAAGAGGATTGAAGAATGGACGGAGATCTTGCTGCTGCTCAAAACTGTTCGTCCTGTCCGATTCGCCACCGTGCGGTCTGTGCGCGGTGTGATGATGACGAATTGGTGCGCCTGAACGAGATCAAATTCTACAAATCCTACGCGGCGGGCCAGACCATTGCCATGCGCGGGGATGCCTTGGATGTTGTGGCGTCGGTCGTGGCGGGCACGGCGACGTTGGAGCGGGTGATCGAGGATGGGCGCACGCAGATGGTGGGCCTGTTGCTGCCCTCCGACTTTATCGGCCGCCCCGGTCGCGGCACCTTGCAATATGATGTGACGGCGGTGTCGGATGTGACATTGTGTTGTTTCCAGCGCAAACCGTTCGAATCCCTGTTGGTGGAAATCCCCGCAGTGCAACAGCGCCTTTTGGAAATGGCGCTGGATGAACTGGACGCGGCGCGCGACTGGATGCTGCTTTTGGGACGCAAGACAGCCCGTGAAAAGATCGCCAGCCTGCTGATGCTGATCGCCAAGCGCACGATGCATCCCGATGGCAAGGTGATGGGCGACATCACCCGGATCGAATTGCCGATCAGTCGCGAGACCATGGCAAATTTCCTTGGCCTGACCATCGAAACCGTCAGCCGACAGTTCACCGGTCTGCGCAAGGACGGGGTGATTGATCTGGATGGCAACCGGATTGTGCGGATTCCCGACCTTGAAGGGCTGCTGTTCGAAAGCGGCGATGACGGGGACGGTGGAACCCTGTTCTGATCGCTGATTGATTCACATCAACGCGTGTGTGCGCTGCACACTCTATCCCTTTCGTCTCAAATCACCGACGAAGGGGACACCCATGTACAAGAACATTCTGATCCCGGTCGCGTTTGACGCGGAAAAGGACGTGGCCGGTGCCATCGACATCGTCAACCGGATCGCGGGCGAAGGCGCCTTGATCACCTTTTTGCACGTGATGGAGCAGGTGCCGGTCTATGCCACCGAATACATACCGGCCACAATCATGGCCGAGACACGCGAAACCGCACGCGCCAAACTGACCGAATTGTTGGGTGATGTGGCCAACGCCCGGGTCGTTGTCATTGACGGCCCCACAGGGCGCAGCATCACGAACTGGGCCGATGAAACCGGTGTCGACTGCATCGTCATCCCCTCTCACCGCCCTGTCATGTCCGACATTCTGCTTGGCTCTACAGCGGCTTGGGTGGTGCGTCACGCCCACTGCGCGGTGCATGTGATCCGCTAAACGACCCGCGCTTGATCCAGATCAACGCGGGTGCCCCGCACCCTCCTTATGACCGAAAATTGCGAACAGGTGCGCAGCTCCCATGCGGGGGGCCGTGCAAAACGACAAAGGAAGTCTCATGTTGGATTATGTCAAACTGATTGCACTTGGCCTTGTTGCCATCCTTGCTGCCATTGCAGCGGACTGGGGACACGATCTGGCCTACAAGGTGCACGCCGCGCTGATCATGCTGATCGCGGGCGCAATGTTCATCTGGCAGGTGCGCCAGATTGGAAACACCCGGGCGGTCGTGGACGACACCGGGTATCTCGACAGCGTTGTGCGCGCAGGCGTCATCGCGACGGGGTTCTGGGGAGTCGTCGGGTTTCTGGCGGGGGTGTTCATCGCCTTCCAGCTGGCCTTTCCGGCGCTCAATTTCGACTGGGGCCAACCCTTTACCAACTTTGGACGACTGCGCCCACTGCACACCAGTGCGGTGATTTTTGCCTTTGGGGGCAACGCGCTGATCATGTCCTCGTTTTACATCGTCCAGCGGACATGCGGCGCACGCCTTTGGGGCGGCAACCTCGCGTGGTTCGTGTTCTGGGGCTATCAGCTGTTCATCGTGTTGGCCGCCACCGGCTACCTGCTGGGCGCGACACAATCCAAGGAATATGCAGAGCCTGAATGGTATGTGGACATCTGGCTGACCCTGGTTTGGGTGGCGTTCCTGGCCGTCTATCTGGGCACAATCTTCAAGCGCAGGGAAAAGCACATCTACGTCGCCAACTGGTTCCTCCTGAGCTTCATCATCACTGTGGCGATGCTGCATATCGTCAACAACCTCTCCATCCCGGTCTCGCTTCTGGGGTCCAAGTCGGTGCAGGTGTTCTCGGGTGTGCAGGATGCGATGACCCAGTGGTGGTATGGGCACAACGCCGTGGGCTTCTTCCTGACGGCGGGCTTCCTCGGCATGATGTACTACTTCATCCCGAAACAGGCCGAACGGCCCGTGTTCAGCTACAAACTGTCGATCATCCACTTCTGGGCGCTGATCTTTCTGTACATCTGGGCGGGTCCGCACCACTTGCACTACACTGCGCTGCCGGACTGGGCCTCGACCCTTGGCATGGTGTTCTCGATCATCCTGTGGATGCCCAGCTGGGGCGGCATGATCAACGGTCTGATGACGCTGCAAGGCGCTTGGGACAAGCTGCGCACCGATCCGATCATCCGGATGATGGTGATCAGCCTCGCCTTCTACGGCATGTCCACGTTCGAGGGTCCGATGATGTCGATCCGGGCTGTGAACAGCCTCTCTCACTACACTGACTGGACAATTGGTCACGTACACTCCGGCGCGCTTGGCTGGAATGGCATGATCACCTTCGGGGCGCTCTACTTCCTCACGCCCAAGCTGTGGGGTCGCAAAGAGATGTATTCCATGGCTGCCATCGACTGGCACTTCTGGCTCGCCACAATCGGCATCGTTCTTTATGCGGCGTCCATGTGGGTCACCGGCATCATGGAAGGCCTGATGTGGCGTGAAGTTGATGCGCAAGGTTTCCTCGTGAACTCCTTTGCCGACACCGTGAGCGCGAAGTTCCCGATGTATGTGGTGCGTGGCCTTGGTGGGGTTCTCTATCTCGCTGGTGGCATCATCATGGTGTGGAACATGTGGATGACCATCCGGGGCGGCAAGCCTGTCACCGTCTCCACACCACCCGCACAAACCCCCCAAGCCGCGTAAAGGAGAGCAGGACAATGGCAATTCTTGACAAACACCAAGTCCTCGAACGCAGCCCGACGCTCTTGTTCGTCTTCTCGCTGCTGACGGTCACCGTGGGTGGTATTGTGGAAATCGCACCTCTCTTCTACCTCGAAAACACGATCGAAGAGGTGGATGGCATGCGCCCCTACAGCCCGTTGGAACTGGCGGGGCGGGACGTCTACATCCGGGAAGGCTGCTATGTATGCCACTCCCAGATGATCCGCCCGATGCGTGACGAGGTGGAACGCTACGGGCACTACTCACTGGCGGCGGAGTCGATGTATGACCACCCGTTCCAGTGGGGGTCCAAGCGGACCGGTCCTGATCTGGCGCGTGTCGGCGGACGGTACTCGGATGCATGGCACGTCGATCACCTGAACGATCCCCAATCGGTCGTGCCGGAATCGATCATGCCGAAATACGCCTTCCTTGGCCGCACGCCGATCAATGGAGACCATATCGAGGATCTGCTGCGCACACACGCCTTCGTCGGCGTGCCCTACACCGAAGAGATGATCGAAAACGCACTGTTCGATTTTCAGGCCCAGGGAGACCCGGATTCGGATTGGGACGGGGTGGTCGAACGCTACCCCGGTGCGGTTGTGTCCAACTTTGATGGCCAGCCCGAACTGACCGAGATGGATGCACTGATCGCTTATCTGCAAATGCTGGGGACGCTGGTCGACTTTTCGACCTTTACCCCGGACGCAAGCCGCTAACGGAGGGCCTGAGACATGGATACCTATTCTTTCCTGCGCGAACTGGCTGACAGCTGGGTGCTGCTTGCGATGGTGATCTTCTACATCATCGCCTGCCTCTATTCCTTTCGCCCCGGTGCGCGCGCTTCGAACGAGGAGGCTGCCAGCATTCCTTTCCGTAACGAAGGCGAGGTTCAATCCCAAGACATGGAGGCCAAATGATGGCTGACAAGAAAGACATAGATGATGCAACTGGCATCGACACGACCGGCCATGACTGGGACGGGATCAAAGAGCTCAACAACCCGTTGCCGCGCTGGTGGCTGTGGTGCTTTTACGGCACCATCGTTTGGGGGTTGGCCTACACCATCGCCTATCCTGCCTGGCCCATGATCAACTCGGCCACGTCGGGGCTGCTGGGCTATTCCACCCGCGGCGAGCTTGCCGAAGACATTGAAGCCTTCAAGGTCATGAACGCAGAAGTGGCAGGCCGTCTGGCCTCTGCCGAGCTGGCCAGCCTGGCCAAGGACGACCCGGCCTATACCTTTGGTGTGTCAGGGGGAGGCGCGGTGTTTCTGGCCCATTGTTCGCAGTGTCACGGGGCGGGCGCGGCGGGCGCGCGGGGCGGTTATCCCAACCTGATCGATGACGATTGGCTGTGGGGCGGCACGCTGGCGGATATCGAATACACCGTGCGCCACGGGATCCGCAACGAAACGGATCCGGATGCTCGCTGGACCGAAATGCCTGCATATGGCGACATCTTCAGCGACGAAGAAATCGCGGCGTCCGTCGAATACGTCCTTGCGCTGTCAGGTCAGGAACATGACGCAGGCCTCGCCGAGCAGGCCACCGACCTGTTTCTGGACAACTGCGCGGCCTGTCATGGTGACGAAGGTCTGGGCATCCCGGAAATGGGGGCCCCCAACCTGAGCGACGCGATCTGGCTTTATGGCGGAGATCGCGAGACCCTGACCGAGACCATCACCTATTCGCGCTTTGGCGTCATGCCTGCATGGGGTCAACGCCTGGACGAAGTCGAGATCAAAGCGGTCACGCTTTACCTCCACCAGCTTGGCGGCGGCGAATAAGCCCACCCGCCAAAAGGCTGCGCTGTGATGGGGTACATGTTGCCCCGTGGGAGGAGCGTAGCCAACCCGGCCCCTGTCCTGTTCGTACCTAGCAGGGGCCGGGACCATTATTAGCCCCTGTTGATCCAGGTCAAAGCGGCCAGACTGATTCATCTGCAATGTGGTCTTACGAACAGGACAGTTGAATATGACCCAATCACCGGACACACCGCCCGCCCTTTATGCTGCGCGCGAGCCGATCTTTCCCCGGCGCGTCAAGGGCAGCTATCGCACGCTCAAGTGGTGGATCATGGGTGTCACGCTTGCCATTTATTATCTGACCCCTTTCATCCGCTGGGATCGCGGCCCCAACTTGCCCGATCAGGCGGTGTTGATCGATCTGGCGGGACGCCGGTTCTATTTCTTCTGGATCGAGATCTGGCCCCACGAATTCTACTTTGTTGCGGGCCTTTTGATCATGGCGGGTCTGGGTCTGTTCCTGTTCACCTCGGCCTTGGGCCGGGTCTGGTGTGGCTACGCCTGCCCGCAAACGGTCTGGACCGACCTGTTCATTCTTGTGGAACGCTGGATCGAGGGTGACCGCAACGCGCGTGTGCGTCTTTGGAACGCCGACTGGTCTGCGCACAAGGCGCGCCTGCGCATCACCAAATGGGCTGTGTGGTTTGTGATCGCGATGGCCACGGGGGGCGCGTGGGTGTTCTATTTCGCTGACGCACCGACCTTGCTGGTCGATCTCTTTACCTTTCAGGCCCCGCTGGTGGCCTATTCCACGGTGCTGATCCTGACGGCGACCACCTTTGTCTTTGGCGGTTTCATGCGCGAGCAGGTCTGCAACTACATGTGTCCGTGGCCGCGCATTCAGGCGGCGATGATGGACAATGACACGCTGACCGTGGCCTATCGCCATTGGCGCGGTGAGCCGCGTGGCAAGCACCGCAAAGCGACGGGCGCGGAAAACCTCGGCGACTGCATCGACTGCATGGCCTGCGTCAATGTGTGCCCCGCCGGC
Source organism: Pseudomonadota bacterium (assembly GCA_038529225.1). Taxonomy (GTDB): domain Bacteria; phylum Pseudomonadota; class Alphaproteobacteria; order Rhodobacterales; family Rhodobacteraceae; genus Tateyamaria. Next base: position 6,501 of record JBCBDZ010000006.1, read on the forward strand.
ATCGACATCCGCGACGGACAACAGATGGAGTGCATCACCTGCGCACTGTGCATCGACGCCTGTGACGAGGTCATGGAAAAGATCGGCAAGCCGCGTGGTCTTATCGACTATCTTGCGCTTGCCGATGAAGAACGCGAAACCGCAGGCGCGCCGCCGCGCCCACTTTGGCAGCACGTCCTGCGCCCGCGCACGATCCTCTACACCGCGATGTGGAGCCTGATTGGCATAGCTCTCGTCTACGCGCTCTTCGTGCGCTCGGACATTGATCTGACGGTGGAGCCGATCCGCAATCCGCAATTCGTCACCCTGTCGGATGGGTCTGTGCGCAACACCTACACGCTGCGTATCCGCAACCTGACGGCCAATGATCGGGATTTCCGGGTGATGCTGACCTCGGACGACATATTGCGCATCGAAGTCGAGACAACGGGCCCCGTGCCCAATCACGTGACGGTGCCTGCGAACGAAACCCTGCAGGCCCGCGTCTATGTGATCGCGCGTCCGCAGGACGCGGCTGCTGATGCCGAAATCACCGACCTGCGCCTTTGGGTCGAAGACATCGAAACCGACGACCGCGCGGGTGTCGCCACAATCTTCAATGGAAAAGGATAAGCCATCATGACAAAGCAACTGACCGGTTGGCACGTTCTGGCGATCTTTGGCACCGCTTTTGCCATCATCATCAGCGTGAACCTCACACTTGCCTTTCAGGCGGTGGCAACCTTTCCCGGCCTTGAGACCCGCAATTCCTACGTGGTCAGCCAGGCGTTCGAGGATGACCGTGCCGCGCAAGAGGCGCTGGGCTGGGCGGTGTCCGCGGATATATCGGATGGAGAGTTGCACTTGCTGATCGACGATGCCATCGGCCCTGTCGTAGCCCATATCAAATCCGCCACGCTGGGCCGCGCCACCCATGTGGGCGAGGACATCACGCCGGAGTTCTTCCATGACGGCAGCCGTTTTGTGGCCGACATCCCGGCGCTTGGGGCTGGCAACTGGAACCTTCGCCTTGTCGCCGAAGCACCTGATGGAACCGCCTTTCGCCAGCGCGTGATCGTGCGGGTCGCCCAATGACAATGGCCAGTTGCCCTGGTTGCGTCGCAGGCGCGCCGATGGCGGCGTCCAGTGCGGCGCGCGTGGGTGTGCCGACCCATGAACTGATCCTTCCGACCATTCATTGTTCCGCCTGCATTCAGGCGGTTGAGTCCTTGCTGAATGCGCGGCCGGACATCACGGCGGCCCGCGTCAACCTCAGCCGCAAGCGCGTCGCCATCACCGCGACGCCCGAGGCCGATCCGGCCCCATGGGTCACCGCCCTTGCAGGGATCGGGTTCGAGGCGCACGAGGCGCGTTCTGCGCAAAACGCGGTTTCGGATGACGGATTGACCCTGCGCCTTGGTATTGCGGGCTTTGCGATGATGAACGTGATGCTGCTGTCCGTCGCGGTCTGGTCAGGCGCCACGGACAGCACGCGCGACTTCCTGCACTGGATTGCCGCCACCATTGCGCTGCCGGCCGCACTGTTTTGTGCGCAACCCTTCTTTGTGTCCGCATGGAGTGCATTGCGCGTTCGGCGCCTGAACATGGACGTGCCCATTTCGCTTGCGATCCTGTTGGCGTGCGGGTTGTCGCTGTATGAGACGAGCGTGGGCGGGGAACACGCGTATTTTGACGCTGCCCTGTCGCTGACGTTCTTTCTGCTGGGCGGCCGCGTGCTTGAGACGCGCATGCGTCGCGCGGCCCGGTCGGCGGCGGCGGACCTCGCGGCACTCGAACCCAACCGCGTGGTCCGCGTGGCGGGCGATGCCCGCGTCAGTTGCCCCGTGGACGAGATCAAGGCAGGCGATACCCTCTGGCTTGCCGCTGGTGCGCGCGTTCCGGTGGACGGCGTTCTGCTGGCGTCCGAGGCGCAGGTGGATCGCAGTGCGCTGAGCGGTGAAAGCGATGCCATCGCCGTGTCGCGCGGTGCGGTGCTGTCTGCTGGTGAGGTCATGCTGAGCGGACCCGTCACCTTGCGCACCACTGTGGATGCTGCCGGGTCCACCCTGCGCCGCCTGATCCAGCTGGCCAGCGTCGCCGAAGGCGCGCGCAGCCGCTATACCAGCCTTGCTTCGCGCGCGGCGGCGATTTACGCGCCCCTTGTGCATGTGTTGTCCTTTGCGGCGTTTGTGGCTTGGACCTTTGCCACCGGCGATGCCTACAACGCTTTGAAAATTGCGATTGCGACGCTGATCATCACGTGCCCTTGCGCCCTTGGGTTGGCGGTGCCTGCCGTGGTTACTGTGGCCACGGGGCGTCTGTTTCGCGCAGGCGTTCTGGTAAAATCCGAAACTGCGCTGGAGCGTCTGGCCGAAGTGGACACCGTGGTTTTCGACAAGACCGGCACGCTGAGTGACAGCGCGCTCATTCCACCCGCTGACATGGATGACAGTGCGCGCGCCGTGCTCAAGGCATTGGCTGAGGCGTCCAACCATCCGCTCAGCCGATCGGTCCTGCTTGGCTTGCAGGATGTGGCGGCGGCGGACCTGACCGACATCGTCGAACATCGCGGGCAGGGCATTGCGGGCATGTGGGCGGACAGGCCTGTCGCTTTGGGGGATGGTGCATGGATCGGGCAGGGGCTTGGCACCGTGCTGAAGGTCGGTGCCGAAGTCTTCACCCTCGAACGGCGCGAGCGCGCTTTGCCGGAGGCTGCAGACACATTGCGCCGCTTGGGTGATATGGGCCTGACCGTGCACATGCTGACGGGTGACAGTCAGGGCAACGCAGATCGAATGGCTGCCACGCTCGGCGTCGATCACGTCCATGCCTCTGTCAGTCCCGAACTGAAACAGGACCTGATCCATGATCTGCAGGCTGACGGGCGCAAGGTGCTGATGGTCGGGGATGGCCTGAACGACACGCTGGCGCTGACTCAGGCCTGGGCCTCGATTGCACCGGGCACGGCGCTTGAAGCCAGCCAGAACGCGGCGGACGTGGTGCTGCTGGGTCAGCACCTTTCGGGCATACCCACGGTGCTGCACATCGCACGCAGCGCCCAGCGGCGCATCATAGAGAACTTCAACCTCTCGGCTCTATACAACCTGTTTTTCATTCCGCTCGCACTGGCTGGATTTGCTTCGCCACTGATGGCGGCGATTGCCATGTCCACCAGTTCCATTACTGTCACCCTCAACGCCCTCAGAACGCGAGCTGCCCCATGAACATCCTTGTCATTCTTGTGCCCTGTTCGCTGATCCTTGGTTTGGGCGCACTGTTCGCCTTTGTCTGGACGTTGCGCCATGACCAGTATGACGACCCGGCAGGGGACGCCGCGCGCATTCTTCTGAACGACGACGTGCCGCCCGAAGAACGCGGCTGAGCCGAGACGTCGCGAACAGGCGGCTTTGGTGTCGGGACGGGAACAGCGCGCTGATCCGAGCCGGGTCACGCTGCCAAGATGATTTACGACGACATAGTCGCTTTCGCCCTTGGCTCCCTCGATATCCCCGAAAATGCTGTCGACATGGCGGCCACCCTGCTCATTGATACGCTGGGGGTCGGGGCAGGGGCCGTTGATCTGGCACCTGCAAGGATCGCGCGGGACCATGCGGTGCGGTTCATGTCCGCAGGCGGGCCCGAGGATGCCGCGCCGCTGCTTTTTGACGGGCGGAGCGCCTCCATTCCGGGGGCTTCGTTTGCTCTGGCGACACAGATCGACAATCTGGATGCCCACGACGGCTACAACCCGACCAAAGGGCATATCGGCTGCGCGGTGGTGCCGGCCTTGTGCGCCTTTGCCGAACATTTGCCTGACCTGAGTGCGCGTGATGCGCTGATTGCCCTTGTGATGTCTTACGAATTGTCGGCCCGCGCAGCCATAACGCTGCACGCCACGGTGAGCGACTATCACACGTCGGGCGCATGGAATGCCTTGGGGGTTGCCGCTCTTGGTTGCCGTTTGCGCAGGATGGACGCCGGGCAAATGCGTCACGCGCTGGGCATTGCCGAATATCACGGTCCGCGCAGTCAGATGATGCGGGAGATTGCGAACCCGACCATGCTGCATGATGGATCGGGCATGGGCGCATTGGTGGGAGCAATGGCCGTATTGATGGCCGAAGACGGGTTCGAAGGCGCGCCCGCCATTACGGTCGAAGCACCAGAAGTGGCAAAATACTGGGCTGATCTGGGCCAAAGCTGGACCATCAAGGAGAACTACATAAAGCCCTATCCGATTTGTCGCTGGGCGCATGCGGCCCTTGATGCATTGGGCGACCTGATTGACGCGCATGATCTGAGTGCCGACGACATTGCGGGCATTCAGGTCAACACCTTTGCACAGGCCGCCGCACTGTTTCCCGGCATGCCAGACACCACATCACAGGCGCAATATTCACTTGGCTTTGCACTGGCGGTGCGCGCGGTCCATGGCCGCATTGGGCCGGAGCATGTATCCGGCGCGGGGTTGAGCGACGCTGCTGTCGCAGCCCTACTGCCCAAGATCACCATCACGGAGGACCCCCGCCATTCCGTCCGCTTTCCTTTGGGCCGCTGGTCGGATGTGACGGTGACGCATGCGGACGGGCGGGTTCTGTCCTCGGGCGACGTGCATGCGCGCGGTGGGCCCGAGGCTCCGATGCCCCTGTCCGAAGTCGAGGCCAAGTTTCATGCCATGTCCGGTGGCCTGTCAGAGGCCCGCAAGGTCGCCATCTGGGACATGCGCGCGCGGATGCTGGATCCAGAGACACGCTTTGGAGAGTTGCTCGACCTGCTGCATGGTCCGGTCGGGGCGGGGTGATTTGACCCTCTGCTGAATGGCTGAGATGATGGGCCACCCGGGGGGAGAGACTTATGCAAATCACCAGACTGGATCACGTGAACCTGCGCACAACGCAGCTTGAGGCGATGATTGACTGGTACGTGGATGTGCTGGGTCTGATCAACGGTGCGCGCCCGGACTTCGGCTTTCCCGGTGCATGGCTTTATGCCGGCGACGTTGCCATCGTGCATCTTGTGGGCGTTGCGCAGGATGCAGGCGTTGGGTCCGAGACTGCGCTGAAGCTTGAGCATTTTGCGATGCGCGCCACGGACGCGGTCGGGTTCGAGGCGCGGCTGCGCGATCGGGGTGTCGATTATCGCAAGTCTGGCATTGATGAACTGGGCCTCGTTGCCTTCAACATCTGGGACCCGGATGGAAACCATATCCATGTGGATTTCACGGACACTGCCTAAGCCGCAGTCGCCCACCAACAGAGCGAAAATTATATCTCTTGGGGCCGCAGCCGAGGGCGAGTTGAATCTCTACTCTTCGCGTCACTACGACACGGATGAACGCCTGTATTCCGACTTCACCGAAGCAACTGGCATCATCATCAACCGCATCGAGGGCAAAGCCGATGAGCTGATTGCCCGCATGGAGGCCGAAGGGGCAAACTCGCCCGCGGACATCCTGTTGACCGTCGACACATCGCGCCTGGAGCGCGCCAAGGCTGCCGGCGTGCTGCAAAGCGTGGACAGTGACGTGCTTGAGGGGCGTATCCCGGCCTATCTGCAGGACAGTGACAATCAATGGTTCGGGTTCAGCCAGCGTGCTCGGATCATTTTCTATGACAAGACGGATGTCGAAAATCCGCCCCAGACCTATGCGGACCTCGCGGACCCTGCCTACAAGGGAATGGTCTGTCACCGCTCGTCCACCAACGTTTACTCGCAGACCCTGCTGTCTTCGGTCATCGAACATGCAGGCGCCGAGGCAGCGACCGCATGGGCACAAGGGGTGGTCGACAACTTTGCCCGCAAACCCCAGGGCGGCGATACCGATCAGCTGCGCGGCCTTGTGTCGGGAGAGTGCGATATATCGATCTCGAACACGTACTACTTTGCCCGTGCCATCCGTCGTGACGTGGACGGCCTGCCTGCTGACGCACGCGAAAACATCGGCTGGGTGTTCCCGTCCCAGAATGCGGAAGGCGCGCATATGAACCTGTCTGGCGGTGGTGTGGCCGTGAACGCGCCAAACCGTGAAAACGCGGTGGCCTTTCTGGAGTACCTCGCCAGCGATCAGGCGCAGCAGTATTTTTCCGCAGGCAATGATGAGTATCCGGCTGTTCCGGGTGTCGCGCTCAGCCCGTCTGTGGCAGCCCTTGGCCTGTTCAAGCCCGATGACGTTGATCTGAGTGCTGTGGCCAAGAACGTGCCGGAAGCGCAGCGCATCTTTAACACGGTTGGCTGGGAATAATCGGTCCCGCTCACAAGGAACCAGACGAGGCCCGGGCGATTGTCCGGGCCTTTTTCATGGCGCAACCCAAGTCCCTTGCCAGTTGGTGTCCATGCGATAGATCGCCCGCCTGTGTTGCGCGCCAAGGTGGACCAAGTCGATGTTCACGAGATGGCAGCGCAGAACTGCAAAGCGGTCTCGCACGCTTGGTTTTTCATAGTCAAAGACCGATGCAATCGGTGTTCCGGGAACGGGTTGCGTGCCATAAGACACGCGAGAGCCGGGCGGCACCTTTGCCCAGTCGTCATCAATCCCGCTTCCGGTCAGAATATCGACATGGGCCTGCAACCGGATTTGCATATCTGCGCGCGGTAGCCAGATGTGCAGGCTTGCACGCGGGGAGTGGCGCAGCGCGGTCACCTTGGGCGTTTCAATGTCCGTGTGCACCTCAACGAGGCTTTCCGATCGCGTCGCACGGCGCAGCGCAACAGTGCGCACCTCCGGCCAGCCATCGGGCGACGTGGTGGCAAAAGTCGGGTAGCGGGCCGGAGACTTGGCATCCGCCACGCCACGCCCAAGGTGCTGCCATGCCTCGTCCAGAAAGGCGGCCAGATCGTTTGGATCACTCATATCCCGTCATCTCCAGATATCCCCGACCTGTATGCGAGCCTGTGATGCCCACCGGCCCTTCCCAATAAGGGATCGACAGGCCCATCCACGCATTGGGATTCATCGCGGCGACAGTCACATCCACGCCGCGCGCAGGCAAGGTGACTTGCCATCGGGTCGGGACGTCGCGATCAGCGACCTTGCTGGTCTCGAGCGGGCGGGCCGTGAATGCGCCATCCGTATAAGGCGTCGTCGTACCGTCCGGATCAATCCATGTGGCAGAACTGAACGTCGTTCCATCCGTCTGGCGCAGTTGAAACCCCATCAACTTGCCCCCCTGATCAAAGGACAGCGAAAACCAGTCCCAGCCCGATTGCGTGTCGCTCAGGGGTTGCGAGGACCATTCCCGGTCCAGCCACGCCTGTCCGCTGACGTCGACTGGTCCTTCGGGCAGTGTCAGGGTGCCGGTGATGTCAAAGAAGGGTTGAGAGTAGTAGTAGCTTGCCTGCCCCTCGGCCGACTTGACGGAAAAACCTGCATCGCCGTGAAAGACCAGAGGGCCCTGCGCCTCCAGCGCCATGTGATAGGCAAAGTCAGGCGCACTTGCGGACAGGGTGAGGGAGTCAAAGTCGGACCCTTCCAGCACCCATTCGTCAATCCACGCCCGGAAGGGTGAGGGCTCGACCCCCGCTTGCCCGATGCCGCCGCGCGCGAAACGCTCTGAGGCCATGTGGGTGTCGGGCGTCGTGACAGCCGCATGGGCAAACCAGATTTGCGGTGAGGCCCATCCTTTGTCTTCCCCGGGCGCAAGGGCGGAACGGAAGAGGGTCCATTGCAATCCGTATTCCGCACCAGCCGCATCCTCGAGCGTCGCTGTCAGATACCACCATTCGATACGGTAATCCGGGTGGGGACCGTGATCGGCGGGGAACGCGAAGGTCGGGTTCGGTGCCGGGTTTGCGAACTCGGCATCCGCCTCTGACCCGAGGCCCGAAAAGCCTTGGGCCAGGGCGTGGATCGGCCACAGGCACAACAGAAAAAGAACTCTAACGTTCATGTGCAAACACCTTGAGCAAGGCCGCCGGTGGCGTGCGGATCAACCGCCATGCGGGCCATGCCGCTGCCAGTGCAACGGCCAGCAGCGCGTAGGCCCCGAGTTGCAGATAGTCCAGCGGAAACAGGAACATCGGGAGTTGCCAGCCAAACGCCTCGACATTGACCATTCCCAGCAAGACCCATGCCAGAGCAAGGCCAAGGGGGATGGCACAGGCAAATACCAACATCCCCAAACCCACCGCACGCAGCAGTTCCAACCGCCCCAGCGTGGCCCGTGTCACGCCGATCGCCCAGACCGGGGCAAGCTGGGGAACGCGCAGGTCTGCCAGTGTCAGCAGGCTCATCAAAATGGCAAAGGCGGCAACGCCAAGGGTGAGCACGTTAAGCGCGGCGGTGACGGTGAACGTCCGCTCGAACACTTCCAGCGACATTGCCTTGATCGCGCCCTGATTGATCATCGCGTTTTCGGACAGGCCGACATCGGCGCTGATCCGGGTGCGCAAGGTCTGGACATCGTTCGTTCGGATGCCGAACTGGCCGGCAAAGCTGTCTGGAAAGAGGTCTGCAAACACATCCTCGGACACCACGACCTGACCTTGTGGATTGCCGTAGTCCCCAACCACGGCCACGATGGGAAGCGTCAGGTCCGCTGCGATCCGGACGCTGTCGCCCACCCACATGTCGCTGCGTCGCGCCAGTTGTTCGTTGGCTATGACCGCCTCGCCGCGCGCCACGCGGTCCCATGCGTCACTGTCGGCCGCAAGGAACGCCCAGTTGTCGCGATAGGTCGGTCCGACCCGTACGCCAAACACCCGTGCGGGCCGTCCTTCGATCTGGGCAGGTGCGGAGCGCAGGGGGAGAATCTCGATGTCTTGGGCCATCAGATACGCCTCTAGCGCGGCGCTTTGTTCGGCATTGTCCACTTGGACGAAAAGCTCCGGCGCAAGCCGCTGGTCTAGAAAGCCGACGAAGGTCAGGCGAAAGCTCGAGACCATCGTTGACACGCCCACATTGGCGGACACGGCGAGCAAGAGGGCCATCAGCGCAAGGCTGAGACCGGGCAGTTGTTGGCGCGTGTCCGCCCAGAACCACTGCCAAAGCGGCTGTGCGGCGCGCGCCTCAAACAGCCGCAAGGCGCAAGACGTCAGCACGGGCAGCGCGAGGGCCCCACCGATCAGCAGGCAGCCCAACAGCGCAAAGACCGGGATCAGACCTTGGGCGAAGATCACCAGAACGCCCGCAACACAGAGGAGCGCAAGGGCAGCGACACTTTGAACACTCAGCCGCGCAGCGCCCGACATCACCCAGGCCCGGGGTCGCGCACTTGCCAGCAGTGGCATCATCGCGATCTGCCAGATGCGCCCGGCAAGGGCCACAGCCGTGCCCAGCAGCGCCAGCAAGAAACCCGACAGCCACCATTCGGCGCGAAATCCAAGTGTGCCCGACACCTCCGCCCCGTAAAGCCCGCGCAGCGTGGCGGCGACGTCCGGCAGCAAAAGGGCGGCGATCACATAGCCCATCACGATACCAAGCGCGGCCCCGATGGCCGCCAGACCCAACATCTCGACCGTGATCAGCGTCACGAGAGTGCGCAGCGGCACCCCAAGCGCGCGGATGGTGCGAATCATGCCCCGTCGCTGCTCGAACGCGAGGCCGATGGTCGCGTGCACGATGAACAGACCCACGGCAAAACTGAGCAGTCCGAAGGCCGTGAGGTTGAGGTGGAAGCTGTCGGTGAGTTGCGCAACGTCCGCCATCTGTTGGGAGGGTTGCAGGCGCAGGTCAGGCGCGATGGTCTCTAGATCGGGGCGGCCGAGGGGCTGTTCGGGCAGCAGTACGAGGGCAGACAGATCAGCGCGCCCCGACAGGCGCTGCACGGTACCGATGTCCCCAACGGCAACACCGGGGGCCACGTTTTCATCCACGCTGACACGCGCGCGGTCCCCGAGTGCCGCAGCGGTTTCTGCGTTGGCAAACAGCCGGTCCGCTTCGCCCGGCATCAGCGCAGGCGTCCCGTCCTGAGTCGTCAGCCCGGCAAAGCCTGTGGGCGATGTCACAGGTTCAATCCCGACAACCCGCACGTCCCCGAGCCGCACATCCAGAACGGGCGACACCAGCCACCCGGCGCGACGCAGGGTGACGTAGGTTTCTTGAGCGATCGCGTCTCCCTGTCTTGGGATCAGCCGATCAAACTGCCCCTCGCCAAGAGTTGCCGCAGCGGCATCATAGCTTGTGCGCGCCTCGCTGTTGATTGCCTGCACGCCGGACCACAAGGCCGTCGCAATGGCCAGTCCGGCCAGATAGGCAAACAACTGGACCGGGTTGCGCCGCCAGTGGGACAGCAGGGCGATGAGACAGGTGCGGATCATACCACTTTGCCACCGCTCAGTTCCAAGGTGCGATCCATGCGGGCGGCGACTTTGGGCGAGTGGGTCACAACCATCAGCGTGGTGTCGCTTTGGCGGACAAGGGACAACATCTGTTCCAACACCACGGCCCCCGTCCGCTCGTCCAGATTGCCGGTGGGTTCGTCTGCCAGAAGCAGTTTTGGGCGGGCCGCAAGTGCGCGGGCGATGGCGATCCGCTGTTGCTGGCCACCTGACAGAGCCTCCGGGTATTTGGAGAGTTGTTCGGACAAGCCCAACGCCTCGGCAAGAGATGTGACGTACGTAGGATCGACTTTGCCAACAAGTGCTGCCTGAAAGGAGATGTTCGCTCTGACAGTCAGGGACGGGATCAGGTTGAATTGCTGAAAGACGAGCGAAATGTCGCGGCGGCGCAAGGCAGCGCGTGCGGTATCGTCCATCGTGGTGATTTCCTGTCCCAACACATGCACAGACCCCGCGTCCGGAGCCTCGAGCCCGGCGGCGATATGCAACAGCGTGCTTTTGCCGCTGCCGGATTCACCCGTCAGAGCCAGCGTTTGACCCTGTTCCAGAGCGAGGCTCACACCCTGCAACACCGGGATGCGGTCATTCTCATGGAGGTAGGATTTTTCAACAGAAGTGATCGTCAGCAACGCAAGTCCCCCAGTGGTCTGTTATCTATGTCGCCAAGCCGAGGCGGACAGGGCGGGCGCATGCGATAAATGCACCTACTGTGCATATGCGGGGCCGACAAGCCGAGCGAAGGAGGACGGTACCCGCAGGCCGCACTTGCGTGTCGCGCAGGGGTTGCGCAATATGTGACCGATAACATTCTTTTCGGTGCAGGCGTGAAAAAGCCCCTCAAATCGCAATCCACGGTGACCATGCGGGACGTGGCACAAGCCGCAGGCGTGTCACGCATGACCGTGTCGCGGGCGCTGAAAAAAGACAGTCCCGTGTCGCGCGAGACCCGAGAACACATCCTGTCGATCGTGCGAAAGATGAACTACGTCCCCGATCAGATGGCGGGCAGTCTGACGACCAAACGGTCTGGCTTTGTCGCAGTTCTGGTGCCTTCGCTTAACAACCTGCACTTTGCCGAAACGGTGCAGGCCCTGACCGAAGAACTGGAGAATATCGGGCAGCAAATCCTGCTGGGCTACACCAACTACGAACGCGACCGCGAAGAAGAACTGGTCGAGACGATGCTGCGCCGTCGCCCGGAGGCGGTGGTGCTGTCCTATGACGGGCACACAGAACGCACCACCGCGTTGCTGCGTGACGCCAACGTGCCCGTTGTTGAGTTGTGGGAGCGTCCCGAACACCCCATTGGCCATACGGTCGGGTTTTCCAACGTGGCTGCGGCACAGCAAATGACGCGGGCAATGATTGCGCGGGGCTATCGCAACATCGCGTTTCTGGGCGAGGTCGAAGATGACTGGACGCGAGGTGCGGCCCGGCGCAAAGGGTTCAGTGCAGCGATGATCGAGGCTGGCTTGTCCGACCACCGTATCCTGCGCCTTGGAAAACCACCCCTGTCGATCGAGGATGGTGCCGCCGCCGCTCCGGCATTGCTGCAGCGATTTCCCGACACTGATTGCATCTTCTGCGTTTCCGACGCCCCGGCCTTTGGCTTGACATCCGCCTTGCGGCGCGCGGGCAAGGTGGTGCCGGCTGACATCGGCATTCTGGGCTTTGGCAACTTCGAGGTGTCACGCTTTTCCTCACCGACGATCACCACGGTGACGGTCGATCCCAAGGCTATCGGGCAGGCGGCCGGGCGCATGATCGCCGGTTTGCTCGAGGCTCCTGATCATACCGAGTCGGCGCGCCAGCATGTCAGCGTCGACGTCGAACTGGAGTTCCGGGAAAGTACAAAACAGTAAGGCTGAGGGTCAGTCGTTGAAATATAATGACTCTTTTTGCTTGTGTTACCGGTCACATCGCCTAATGTGACCGGTAACACGCCGGTAAGACATCGGAAGGGGGAGAGCCGATATGCCGACCATTCGCCTTGAAAACCTGATCAAACGCTACGGCGAAGTTCAGGTCCTGCACGGGATTGATCTGGAAATGGCGGACAATGAGTTCACCGTTCTGGTTGGTCCTTCGGGCTGTGGCAAATCCACGACTTTGCGCATGATTGCCGGTCTCGAGGACGTCAGCGAGGGCGAGATTTTCGTGGATGGCAAACCTGTCAGCCATCTTGAGCCCAAGGATCGTGACCTTGCGATGGTGTTTCAGGACTATGCGCTTTACCCGCACATGAACGTCGCCCAGAACATCAGCTTTGCCCTGCGTCTGGCGCGCCGCCCCAAGGCCGAGATCGACAAGAAGGTGCGCGAAGTGGCCGACACCGTTGGTCTGACCGAGTTCCTTGGGCGCAAGCCCGGTGCTCTCTCTGGCGGGCAGCGCCAGCGGGTCGCGATGGCCCGCGCGCTGGCCAAGGACAGTGGCATTTTCCTTTTTGACGAACCTCTCTCGAACCTCGACGCGAAACTGCGCGGGCAGATGCGCGCGGAACTCGCGTTGATGAGCCAGCGTGTGCAGAAAAACATGATCTACGTCACGCACGACCAGATTGAGGCCATGACCCTCGCCGACCGGATCGTGGTCATGCATGGCGGTTACATCCAGCAGCAGGGCACCCCCGAAGAGCTGTTCAAACGCCCGGTGAACAAGTTTGTCGCCGGGTTCATGGGCATGCCGCCGATGAATTTTCTGAACGGTGAGATTGTCGAACATGATGGTGGCGTCTTTGTCAAAGGCGACGGGTTCGACGTGCAGTTGATCGGAGAGAAGGCCGCAAAGGCGCAAAAGCACGCCAGCAAAGAAATTACGCTTGGCATTCGCCCCTCTGATTTGACCTTTGAGGCGGATGCCGACCCGGCGCGGGCGCTCAGCCTTGATATCGAAGTGTCCGAATATGTGGGCGCTCAGTCTGTTCTCTTGTGCAAGTGCGGCCCGGCGCGCGTGATGGTCGAGGTCAATTCCGAAACGCCCGTCGCCCTTGGCCAAACCCTGACATTCGCGATCAATCCAAGCGGGGTTCACCTGTTTGATCGCAAAACTGAAGTCGCCCTGTAAGGGCGCAAAACAAAGTCGCCCTGTAAGGGCGCAAACCAAAGCCGCGATTTAACGCGCAAACGAAGTTCAATGGGAGGAACTGATGATTAAAGGACTGAAATCAACGGCCGTCGGTCTGACGACCATGGCAATCATGGCGGGGGCGGCCTTGGCCAACCCTTATGAGGAATACGAAGGCACGACGCTGATCGTGAACTTCCCCGCACACCCGCATTACAATGCTGCGATGAAAGTTTTGCCTGAATTCACCAAAGAGACGGGCATTGAAGTCGAAGTCGACCAGTTGCCCTACCTCAAAATGCGCGAGCGTCAGACGCTGGAACTGGCGCAGGAAGAAGGCGAATACGACCTGATCGGGTACGTTGTTTTCTCCAAGGCGGACTACGTGTTTGCCGATCAGCTTGAAAACCTTGCCAAATATTTCATGAACCCGAAACTGGCTGACCCGTCCTATGACGCGGCCGACCTGATTGACGGTTATGTCGAAAACATCGGTGTTGCGGGCGGCACCAAAGGCTATCTGCCCGGCAAGACGGGGTCGTTGTTCGGCATCCCGTTCGGGTCCGAAACATCCGTTCTTGCCTATCGCAAGGACATTTTTGAAAAGCATGGCATCCCCACACCCGAAACCTATGACCAGCTGCTTGAAGCGGCCTGCGCCATCCCCGAGCTTGAGCCCGGTATGGGCGGTATGGCATCCCGCGCGGCCTCTGGTCACCAGGCCAGCCACGCGTTCCTGCTGCACCTTGCCCCCCTTGGCGGCCGCGTTTTTGACGATGCATGGAACCCCATCATCAACAACGCAGCCGGTGTCGAAGCCGCCAACGCTCTGAAATCCATCGTGGACTGTGGTCCCGAAGGCGCGATGAGCTTTGGGCCGTCTGAAGCTGCCAACGCGTTCTCGAACGGGGATGCGGCCATGTTTATGGACTCCATCGCATTCATGCCCGGTTTTGAAGACCCTGAGCGGTCCTCGGTCGCCGGTAAAGTTGGCTATGCCATGCACCCGATGGGCGTACGCCGTGGCTCGCAAACAGGTGGGTTCGGCATCGCCATCCCCAAGAACGCCGAAAACAAAGAGGCCGCGTTTCTGCTGATGCAGTGGTTGACCTCGAAAAAAGGCGATCTGATGGTGGCGATGGAAGGCGGGAACCCCTCGCGCTTCTCCACCTACCAGGATCCCGGCCTGAACGAAAAGTATCCGTTCTCGGCCACCTTTGGTGAAGCGCTGAAATACGCTGATCCCGACTGGCGTCCGATCATCCCCGTCTGGGGCAAGATCAATGCCGATATCGGCACCACCATGTCCAAGGTCCTCACCGAAGACCTCGACATCCAGGAAGCCCTCGATGGCGTGGCCGAACGGACGCGTGCCGTGATGGAAGACGCCGGGTACTACACCTGGCAATAAGCCAAACGCGCGCGGGGACTTCTCCGCGCGCAACACTCACCTGACCCAAAGGACTTGTCATGCGCACGGGGCTTCCAAACCGGCTGACGCCATACATGTTCATGGCGCCCGCCATTGTGATCATGGCGCTCGCCCTGATGTACCCGCTGGGCTATATGGTCTGGGGCAGTTTCCGGGACTGGAATCCAAGCCAGACCATTGGCGAGGCCGAGTTTGTGGGCCTCAAGAATTACATCACCTTGTGGGGTGATCCGAATTTCCATGAAAGCCTTGGCGTAACGCTGCGCTTTGCCTTTTTCGTTGTTACCATCGAAATGATCCTTGGTGTCGGTCTGGCCCTTCTTTTGGATCGGGACATTCGCGGTATTTCCGTGCTGCGTACCATGTTCATCCTGCCCATGATGATTGCCCCTGTCGTTGTGGGCCTCATGTGGCGATACATGTACCACCCGACCGTGGGCACCTTTAACCGCACGCTGGACAGTCTCGGCCTGCCGCGTGTCGACTGGCTGGGTGATCACGCCCTGATGTCGATCATCATTGCAGACATCTGGCAGTGGACCCCGTTCATCTTCATCCTGTCACTGGCCGCGTTGCAGTCCTTGCCCCGCTCCGCCCTTGAAGCGGCGCGCATCGACGGGGCGACGCCATGGCAGCAGGTGATCCACATCAAACTGCCGCTCATGATGCCGGTGCTGATTGTCACCGCGCTGCTGCGCTTGATCGACGCGTTCAAAGTGCTCGAGGTGATCCTCGTGATGACCGAAGGGGGACCGGGTCTGTCTACCGAAATCCTCGCCCTGCGCATCTCGCGCACCGCGACAGAGTTCCGCGAGTTGGGCGTGGCGGCGGCCATGTCGAACTATCTGCTCATACTGCTCTTGTTGCTGACGGTGGCCATGTTTGCCTTCAACCGCTGGCAGGAGAAACGCGCCGCCCGGGTGCAGGCCCTGGTGGAGGAGGACGACTGATGGCAAGTCCAAACACAAAAGCGAATCCAGCCTTCTACGCGGTCATAGCCCTTCTGGTTTTCATGTCGGTCGGGCCCGTCATTCTGATGTTTGCCAACTCATTCAAGCTGGATGTGGACATCATTTCCGGCACGTCAGGGCTGATCTTTCTGCCGACCATCCAAAACTATGAAACAGCTCTGTGCGACGTCCTCTGGTACGAACCCGAGCACCTCGACTTTTGCGCGCTGAAATTTGGTGGGGCGTTCATCAACTCGCTGATCATTGCTCTGATCTCGACGGTATTGACGCTGGTCATCGGGTGCATGGCGGCCTATGCGCTGGTGCGGTTCCGGTTCATGGGGCGCGATACCGTGTCGCTGTCGACCCTGATGGTGCGCATGGTGCCGCCTGCCGTGCTTTTGGTGCCGGTCTTTGGCCTCTGGAACAATGAATTCTGCCTTGACCGCGATGGGCTAGTTGGCGGTGCCATCCGCGACACCTTTGGCGGACGGGGTGATGTCTGCCTTGCGGGTACGCATTCCGGAATCATCCTGATCTACATCGCCATGAACCTGCCCTTCGTGATCTGGATCCTGCAAAGCTTTATCGTGCAGGTCCCCCGCAGTCTGGAAGAGGCCGCGCGTGTGGACGGGGCCGGCCCGTTTCAGGTGTTCTTCAAAGTCGTCCTGCCTCTCATCAAACCCGGCCTTGCCGCGGCGGCGATCTTTACCTTCCGCATTGCGTGGAATGAATACCTGCTCGCCTCGGCCCTGTCAGACCGGGACACGCGCACCGTGCCGATCCTGATCGTGAACAACATGTCGGAATTCAATGTCGAATGGGGCGTGATCATGGCCACGGGCATGCTGCTCGCCATCCCGCCGATCATCTTCACGCTGTTTGCCTCGCGTCAGATCATCACGGGCATGACGGCAGGTGCGGTCAAGGGCTGATGGTTGACTGGCTGCTCTCTCCGATCAACGCGGATGCGCCGCATGTGGTGGGGTTTGCCGTGTCCTGGCATGGGCGTTTCATGGTGCTGGGCTGGGGTATCCTTGCTCCGCTGGCCGTTGTGTTTGCACGTTACTTCAAGGTGATGCCCGGACAGGACTGGCCCCGAGAGCTGGACAATCAAACATGGTGGCGGGGGCACTGGATCGGGCAGACGGTGGTATTCTGCCTGTCCGTGACAGGGTTGGTGCTGGTGTTGCCGCTCAACATTTCCGAAACGGGTTTGCATGGCATCCTGGGCGCCGGCGTACTTGTTGCGCTGATCACTCAGGTTCTGCTGGGTTTGTTTCGCGGCAGCAAGGGCGGCCCGACAGCGCGTGCGCCCGATGGGTCTCTGAGCGGAGATCACTATGACATGACCACCCGGCGGCGCTGGTTCGAGGCGTTGCACAAGACGCTCGGCTATAGTGTGCTGGTGCTGGGGGCAATCACCATCATCTACGGGCTGCTGCACGCAAACGGTCCAAACTGGATGTGGGTTGTTCTGGTGTTTTGGTGGCTTGGGCTGGTTGCGGCAAGCGTTGTTCTGGAACACCGCGGCATGGCCATGAACAGCTATCAGGCGATTTGGGGCAACGACCCGGCACATCCCGGCAACACGCCTGCATCTGACCGTGATGACCAGATGACCCGCCTTCAAAATCACTGACCGGACAACGAACCCGCGACGGCACGAAAACGGAATACCCTCAAGATGAGCAAACGACATATCCTGACTTTCGAAACCTATGACGACTGGGACACGGGACCCATGGAGGCCGCATACACGGTCTACAATCTGCCCCATGGCGCACCACTCGACAGCCTGCCGCAAGAAGCCTTTGCACAGGTCGAAGCGTTCGCGTTTCGAGGACACGACCATCTGGGCGCCGACGTGATGGACGCATTCCCCAAGCTGGGGATGATCGCGAATTATGGCGTGGGGTACGACACGATTGATGTGGCTCACGCGACCTCGAGGGGCATTCGCGTGACTAATACGCCTGATGTGCTGACCGAGGATGTCGCGGACCTGGCCGTGGGTATGCTGATCGCCGGATCGCGCGGGATGATCGGGGCGTCAGACTGGATCAGGTCGGGCAACTGGGCTGCAAACGGCGCCTATGGGCTGCAACGCAAAGTGTCGGGCAGCACCGTCGGCATCGTCGGTTTGGGCCGCATCGGGCGCGCGGTGGCCGAGCGTCTTGTGCCCTTTGGTTGCGACATTCACTACTATGCGCGCAGTGCAAAGGACACGCCCGGTTGGACGCATCACGCCGACATCGTTGGCCTTGCGGGCACGGTTCAGACACTGGTCGTCACGGTGTCCGGCGGGCCAGACACAATGGGTATTGTTGACGCTGACGCCATCGCCGCTTTAGGCCCAAACGGGTTTCTGGTGAACGCCTCGCGCGGCACAACCGTGGACGAAGGCGCGTTGCTGGATGCACTGGAAAAAGGCACTTTAGGACGCGCCGCGTTGGATGTGTTCCTAAATGAACCAGACATCGATCCTCGCTTTCTCAAACTCGATAATGTGCTGCTGTCTCCCCACCAGTCTTCCGGCACGGTTGAGACCCGCAAAGTCATGGGGCAGTTGCAACGCGACAATCTTGCGGCCTACTTTGCCGGGACAGAATTGTTGACACCTGTCAACTGAGCGGCACCCAAAGGAGAAACCCATGTTTGGCACCTTAGAGGGCACCGGTTTCGAAGTGCTCGATCCCCGGTTCGAGGCCTGCTTTATTGGCCATGTAAAGGTTGAACGCCTGCACACCGGCATGCGCTGGGTCGAGGGGCCCGCCTATTTTGCCGCTGGCCGTTACCTTGTGTGGTCCGACATTCCCAACAACCGGATGATGCGCTGGGATGAAACGGACGGGTCTGTGTCCGTGTTCCGCGAACCCGCCAACAACACAAACGGCCACACCGTGGACGGGCAGGGACGGCTTGTGTCCTGCGAACATCTGGCGCGCCGGGTGACGCGCACCGAACATGACGGGTCGATCAAGGTGCTTGCGGATCGGTATGAGGGCAAACGCCTCAATTCCCCCAATGACGTGGTGGTGAAGTCTGATGGCTCTGTTTGGTTCACCGACCCCAGTTACGGCATCCTGATGGACTATGAAGGCGACAGGGCAGAGAGCGAGATTGGCGCTTGCCATGTCTATCGCTGCGATCCTGAAACAGGGGACCTGTCTCAGGTCACAACCGACTATGTCAAACCCAACGGGCTTGCCTTTTCCCCGGATGAATCCGAGTTGTTCATTGCGGATACCGGGGCCACTCACACGCCCGGTGGCCCGGCGCATATCCGGCGCCATACGGTCAATGCGGACGGGCAGTCACTCGGCGGTGGCGAGGTCTTTGCCGATTGCACGGCGGGTCTGTTTGACGGGTTCCGCTTTGATCGGGACGGGCGCATCTGGTCCTCGGCAGAGGATGGCGTGCACTGCATCGACACCGACGGCACGCTGATCGGCAAGATCAACATCCCCGAGATCGTGTCGAACGTATGCTTTGGTGGGCCCAAGTTGAACCGGTTGTTCATCACGGCGACGACGTCGCTTTATGCGGTGTACCTGAACGTGAACGGCGCGCGCTAACCCAGCAGCGCATCAACCTCGCTTCGTGTCGGCATCGACGGTGCCGTACCTGCCCGCGTTACCGACAACCCGGCCGTGGCACAACCGTAGTGTACCGCCTCCAGCGGTGTATGCTTTTCGGACAAAGCCGCAGCAAGTGCCCCATTGAATGCATCCCCGGCACCTGTGGTTTCGACCACGGTGCCTGCATCCACAGCCGGGACAAGCCCGTGTCCGTGAAGGTAAGCCCCTTGGCCTCCCATGGTGATGATGGGAACTTTTACCCCCAAGTCCTGCAATGCCGCACAAGCACGCTCCGCATCCGCTGCCGTACGGACTGCGATCCCGGTGAGGGCCTCACATTCGGTCTCATTCGGGGTCACGTAGTCGCACAAGGCCAACATCCCGTCGGGAAGTTCCGCAGCGGGTGCGGGGTTCAGGATGGTTGTCACATTGGCAGCCCGCGCAATCTCGAGCCCGCGCATGGCGGCGTCCATGGGTTGTTCAAGCTGCGTGACAAAAACATCAGCCCCATGGATCAGGTCCGCGTGTGCCTCGACATCTGCCGCGCTGATCAGGGCTGCTGCGCCGGGGGAGACGATGATTGCATTATCCCCGGTTGCATCGTCTACAAAGATGAACGCGGCACCCGTGTAGCTGTCGGCACGCTGTTCGACATGGGGCGTCACGCCAGCCTCGGTCCATGTGTCCAAGGCGAGACGGGCAAAGTCGTCTTGTCCCAGTTTGCTGATCATGTGGGTCTGGGCCCCGAGACGGGCACAAGCCACAGCCTGATTTGATCCCTTCCCACCAGGTCCAAGGGCAAAGGACGTGCCCATGACCGTCTCGCCCATCTTTGGCATCCGCGCGGCGCGATAGGCGGTGTCGGCGACAAAGACGCCGAGGATTGCGACCGTTCCCATCTTAACCTTCGTCCGGGGGGATCACCCCTTTGCGCAGCGCAAAACAGCCGTAAAACCGGCGTTCTCCGGTCTGGATCACGGCATAGGCCTGCTTGGCGCGCTCATAGAACGCAAACCGTTCAACCCCGATCATGGTCGGGCCGCCCGCAGCACTGACCTTGGCCTGCACCTCCTGCATCACCGGCAGGATCGTGTCGGGCTCATTGACCACTTCCATCCGCGCAGCGGCGTCATCGACAAAGGTGTCGATGGGGTAGAGGGACAGAACCGCCTCAACCACTTCTGCGGCGGGTCGGTCGATACGCAGCACCTCGCCCAACGTGGTTTCGCGGGCCACACTGTCAGACGGAAAATTCGTGTCCGAGATGATCAGATCATCCCCATGCCCCATCGCACGCAGCGCATAGAGTACGTCGGCATTCAGTATCGGATTGATTCCCTTAAGCAATTTTCGTCCTCCCTGTTTGTCCTCAGGCCATGAATTCGGTCACCGCCCTGGCGATATGTGCACCGATGGCCGCATGACTGTCAGCGCTGAGGTGAATGCCGTCAACCGGATCGACTGTGGCGACATCGTTGGCGTCCACGAACCCGAACCCGTTATCGGTTGCAATCTGCGCCAAACGCTGTGGCAGGGCGGCCGATTTGTCAGGCGCGCCGGCAAAGATTTCGGCCAGACAGCCTGCCTCGGTCGCGCGGACCGGGGCGACCAAGATAACCTGTGGTGCTGAATGGTCCGGGCCACTGTCGGAGCGAAGGATGTCTTGGCCCAGTCGTTGGATGCCGAGGGCGATATCGTTTGTGCTCAGTCCAAAGCGCGCCTTGAGATCGTTGGTACCCAGCATGATCAGCACAAGATCAAGAGGGCGGTGGCTTTCAAGGAGCGCGTGCAGAGCACGCAGTCCGCTTTTGTGCGCGCCCTCGATGGGGTCCTCAAAAACCGAGGTGCGGCCCGGATGCCCCTCGGCGATAACATCCCAGCTTGCGCCCAAGGTCTCGGCCATCACCGATGGCCAGCGTTGACGGCGGTCCAAACGTCGCCTGTCGCCCGCATGGCGCATGGCCAGAGTGCCATGGGTGTTGCTGTCGCCAAAGCATAAGACAGTGCGCGGTGGCATCAGTCTGCGTCCACGCGCTGGCCGGTTTCTGCATCAAAGATATGGATATGGTCCGGGTCGGGTTTGAGATGGATTGTCTGTCCGGGTTCGAACGCATGGCGTTCGCGAAAGACGGCCGTCACATCCTGATCCTCAAAGCGCAGGAATACCATCGTTTCGGCACCGGTCGGCTCGATCACCTTGACCTGCATTGGAAGTCCGTCATCGGCAAGGACCAGGTGTTCGGGGCGGATGCCCAGCTTGATTTTTCCGGTACCAGCAGGGCCGGCAAACTGTTGACCACCGATGCTGACCTGCCCGTCGGCGCGCGTGCCTGCCAGAAGGTTCATCGAAGGCGCGCCGATGAAGGTGGCCACAAAGTCGTTGCGCGGGTTATCGTAAAGCTCGAGCGGGGTTCCCACCTGTTCGATGTGGCCCGCCTGCATGACGACGATGCGGTCTGCCAGTGTCATGGCCTCGATCTGGTCGTGGGTGACAAAGACGGTGGTGGTCTTGAGCCGCTGATGCAGTTCCTTGATCTCCGTACGCATCTGTATGCGCAGCTTGGCATCGAGGTTGGACAGTGGTTCGTCAAACAGAAACACCTGTGGGTCACGCACGATGGCACGGCCCATGGCAACCCGTTGGCGCTGTCCGCCAGAAAGATGGCGGGGCTTTCTGTCCAGATACTCGGTCAGGCTGAGGATCTCGGCAGCCTCGCGCACACGCCGATCAATCTCGGCCCGGTCGGTTTTCGAGACTTTGAGGGCAAACCCCATATTCTCGGCCACGGATTTGTGGGGATAAAGCGCGTAAGTCTGAAACACCATCGCGATGTCGCGCTCGGACGGGGGCAGGTTGTTGACCACCCGATCGCCGATGGCGATCGTTCCGCTGTTGATCGGCTCGAGCCCTGCGATCATGCGCAACAGCGTGGATTTACCGCATCCAGACGGGCCCACCAGCGCCACAAATTCTCCATCAGAGATGTCGACGTTCAGCCCATGGATGACTTCCACCGCCCCGTAGGACTTGCAAATGTCCTCAATTCTGACGCCTGCCATATGCCGAAATCTCCCTGCCCTGATGGGGATGCTAGCCAATGCCGATTGCCCTGTCCACGCCCATCGCGCGAGGTCAGTTGACTTAAAGTAAGGATCAATCATACTCGACCCTTGTGGGGGAGCGGACAGGTGCAGCCTGTTCATAAAACACAGTAATTTTCCGGCTTTGTCCGTTGTCCACGCCAAAACGATGAAATGTTTTCTTGGGAGGATAAACGTGAAAGTCGAACTTTATAACTACATCCGCGCAGCGCAAAAAATGAACCGGCGCGAGATGCTCAAAGGCACCGCAGCCGTCGGAGCCATGGCGATGATTCCAAAGACGGGTATGGCCGACGGACACGGCAACGTCCGCGCAGAAATTCTCAAGATTCCCGGTGTGGGGGCTGGCTCGCCCACGGACAGCGATTGGCAGAAAGTGGGCGAAATGTGCCTTGGCGCGACCAAGGAAAACGTCGCTGAGGGTGAGTTCGAAGGGGTTGAACTGACCTTTATGGGGCTCAACAATCAGAACCTGCACAACTTCCTGTTCCGCGGCTTTTTGAAGCCTTGGGAAGCCTACACAGGGGCCAAGATCAACTGGATCGACCTTGCGCAGGCCGACTACAACGCGCGCCTGCAGCAGTCCATCGCGACCGGTACGGTTGACTTTGACATTATCGAAATGGGTGCGCCGTTCGAAGGCGATGTGCTGGGTCGCGGAATGGCCTCTGAGATGCCGGACTGGGTCAAAGAGCAGATCGACATGGACGACTATGTGGACTACCTCAAGGCCCCGGTGGGCACGTGGGACGGCAAGACCTATCGCGTTTCCATCGATGGTGACTGCCACACCTTCGCGTATCGCAAGGACTACTTTGGTCCAGACGGTATCGGTGGCGCAGAGGTGCCGACCACATGGCAAGAGATCAATCAGGTCTCCAAAGACCTCGTCGGCAAGGAAGATCCGCTGACTGGTCTGCCGGCCCACGGCTATCTTGATCCGCTCAAAGGCTGGGGTGGTTTTGGCTTCTACTTCTTGGAAAACCGCGCCTCGGCCTATGCCAAGCATCCAAACTCACCTGCATGGCTGTTCGAACCCGACACCATGAAACCAATGGTCAACAACCCCGCGTGGGTGCAGGCCATTCAGGATGTGATGGACCTGATCGACGCGGGCGCATACCCGACCGACCAGATCAACGCGGACCCTGGCACCACTGCCTTCCAGCAGTTCCTTGCCGGTACGGGTTCGATGCTGATGTGGTGGGGCGATGTGGGATCGTCCGCACGTACCTCAGACACGTCAGTTGTTGGCGACGTCGTGGGCTTTGGCGTCAACCCGGCCTCGGATCGCGTCTACAACGCGCAATCCGGTGCATGGGAAGAGACGCGCAACGAAGCACCCAACATGGCCTATATCGGCTGGGGTGTGTACGTCATGGCGACGGTTGAGGGCGACGAGAAGAAGAAGAAGGCCGCCTGGTCCGCCGCGGCCCATCTCGGGGGCAAGGACCTGTCGCTCTGGGCCTCGGCCTATCCGTCGGGCTTCCAGCCCTACCGCAACTCGCACTTCCAGTTCGAAGAGTGGGAAGAGGCAGGCTACGACCGCGCCTATGTCGAGGACTACCTCGGCTCCAACGCGGACAGCTACAACCACCCGAACGCAGCCATCGAACCCCGGATCCCGGGCATCTTCCAGTACTACTCGGTCGCGGAAGACGAGTTGGCCAAAGGCTATGCCGGTCAGTATGGCTCGGCTCAGGAAACCGCGGATGCGATTGCGGCAGCCTGGGAAGAGATTACCGATCAGATCGGGCGCGACAGCCAGATTGCGGTCTATAAGGCTTCGCTGGGTCTCTAGGTTCGATCAGACGAGGACTGGAAAGGCGCAGATGAAAGTCTGCGCCTTTTTTTGACGGGCCGATAAAAAAACGAGCTTCAGTTCACAATGACAGAGGTGAGATTCCACCGGCAAAGGCCGCCAAAATCGGCGAAGTCAACGCAAGACCCGCGCGCAGGTAATCTCCTGCCCCTTCCTTGAGGCCGCGTTCTTCGCGCCAGGCGCTGGTGTCGTTTAGCGGTTCGAGGGAATGGCCCTGCGTGGCTGTGTCGGCCAGCGCCTTGACCCGCGAATCCAGGATCAGTGCGACAGGCAGGTAAAAGCTGAGGATCAGCAGGCTGAAATACGTTCCGGTATAAAGGGCCGCAGACAACAGCAGAGCACCGTAAGCGCCCCGTTCTGCGTCGACCACGTGTTGCAGCGGCCAGTAAATCCAGCTTGTGGCATAGAGCATTCCGAACGTCAGAACCAAACCTGACATATAGAGTTGCTGACGCATCTGCTTGAGGTTGTCGGCCAGTAGTGCCGCTTCTTCCTCCACTGTTTCACAAGGGCGATGGTCCAGACACAGGATCATGCCCACAATCATCGCCCCGATCGCCAGACCGGCAAAGATGCTGACCACATCGACAATGCCGCTGAACATCGTGATCACCGGAGTGTCCCCGCACGGGCCCAGTAACCAGACATCCTGTGGCGTCCCACACCCCCGCAGCGTGCCTTGCGCCATCACCCCCTCGTAGACCTGCGACCCGAGGCGATCATAGACCTGACCACCAGAGGCATCCGCAAAGCCGCGCAATGCCGGCAAAGACGTGAGCGACAGAATAAGCAGGAATGTCAGCGTCGCGGCGATGCGCGTAGGTTGTGCCACGGGACGAAGCAAGGTGCGCAGCAACATCACTCCGATGAGAAAGGAAAGGGCGGTGAAAAACCAAGTGGTCGCCAGAAACCGGTACCTGCCCGCCGCTTCGAGCCAGCCACGCCCCGTTTCCAGTATGTCGGCCGAAACGTCCAGATCGGCTGGCATCAGGTGGTCACCAATCGCCGAATGCATGCCATAGACGGCGATCGGTACCAGGACGATCGCAAAGTACATGGGATGCACCTGACGGACCGACGTTTCTGGTGGCGATGTTTCAGCGTTTTGCATGTTCACGCCATAGCATGACTTTCGCCCTTGCGGGAGTGTCTACAAAGATCGCCCCGCGAAAACGCCCATTTCCCTCAACAAGACGGAGCGAGGTGTATTTGACCACTTAACACTGGGTGAATGCGCCGCTAACCTCACCTCATGAGCAGCACGACAGGCGATCTTCTTCACACTGTAACGGCGGACAACATCACTGACCAACGCCGCCGTCTGGGCCGTGCGATGGTCTGGGGGGCGGCCGGACTGTGCGCGGCGCTCGCTGTCTGGCAGATGATGTATGAGATGGGTCGTGTTGCCAACGGGTTCGAGACGTGGCGCCCGGTCCTTTACGCCTACGTCCTGTGGGCCTTTGCCTTGTGTGCGGCACAGGTGATCGTGAACGGGGAAAAAGGCAAGCGCACGCTGTTTGTTCTGCCCGCAGCACTGTTCGTGATCAGCCTCGTGGTCTTTCCGCTGCTGTTTGCGCTTTATATCTCGTTTACGGACTGGAACCTTGCTTCGCCCAATGGCCCGCAGCCCAATGGCTGGGACAACATGCGCGAGATGTGGGGCGACGGCTTCTACTGGAACGCATTGAAAAACATGGTCTATTACGTGCTCGCCGTCAGCGTTGAATACGTGATCGCCTTTGGCCTTGCCCTGCTGCTCAACGCGCAGATCCGGGCGCGCAAGTTCTTTCGGGTGGTGTTCCTGCTGCCCCTGATGCTCAGTCCCGTGGCTGTGTCGTGGATGATCGGCAAGTCGATGCTTGAGGTGCGCTTTGGCCCCATATCGCGCCTGATCCGGGAGATGGGGTTCGAGCCCAGCTTTTTCGGCAGCCCCGAGATTGCGCGCTTCATGATCATGGCGATGGACGCGTGGACGTTCATTCCGTTCATGATGATCATGCTGCTTGCCGGTTTGCAGGCCCTGCCCAGCGAAGTGATAGAAGCCAGCAAAGTCGATGGCGCGTCCGGTTGGCAAAGCTTCAAAGAGGTGATCTTTCCCCTCATGCTGCCGGTTTCGGTGACGGCCATCGTCATCCGCATCATCTTCAAACTGAAGCTGGCAGACATCATCATCAATGTGACCTCGGGTGGTCCGGGGGGCGCGACGGACTCGGTCACCAGCTTTATATTCCGTGAATACAGGGACCGTTCGAACGTCGGATACGGCACGCTCTTGGCTATGGTTTACCTGGTGCTGATCATCATCTTCGTGACACTGCTGCTCAAACTCGTCAGCCGCTGGATGGAGCGCCCCGCATGACCGCCACCCAGACGAATGCAGTGTTCAAGGACCACGCCGCAGACACCCGCGTCAAAACCAAATGGTGGGCGAGCCGTATCGCCATTTATGCGGCCCTGATCACATGGGCCATCATCTGCCTGTTCCCGATTTTCTGGACGATCACCACGTCCTTCAAGCTGGCTCCGGATGTGATGAAGGGCAACCTGATCCCATGGTGGGATTTCACGCCGCGCTGGAAGGGGTGGGAGAGCATCGGTATTTCACCGCGCCTGATCGGCGAAGTGTCGACCGTGCGCGAAGAATTCCTCAAGCGGTTCTGGAACAGCACAGTCATTGCCGTTTCGGCCTCCATGCTGGCCGTCATCCTTGGGTCCTTGGCGGCTTATGGCCTGTCCCGCTTCAACTATCGCTTTGGCTTCATGCGCAATTCGGACATCTCGTTCTTCTTTCTCAGCCAGATGATCCTGCCGCCCGTCGTGCTCGCCCTGCCGTTCCTTGTGCTTTACAAGTCACTGGCGCTGCTCGACAGCCGCATCGGGCTCATCCTGCTTTACACTCTTATGGTGCTGCCGATCGTGATCTGGATCATGCGCGACCAGTTTCAGGGGATACCGGTGGAACTGGAGGAAGCGGCCCTTGTCGACGGTCTTGGCATCTGGGGGTCGTTCTTTCAGATCGTCTTGCCCATCGCGTTGCCGGGTATGGTGGCGGCGTTTATCCTGAGCCTTGTTCTGTGTTGGAACGAATACTTCTTTGCAGCACTTCTGACGGCGACAAACGCGACCACGTTGCCTGTCATGGTGGCCTCGCAGACAGGATCGCAAGGGATCAACTGGTGGTCGATGGCGGCACTGTCGTCGGCGGCGATCCTGCCGCTGGTGATCGTCGCGATCTTTCTCGAGAAATACATCATCAAAGGTATGGCCGCAGGCGCAGTCAAGTAACGGCCCGGCGCGCGGCCCTAAAGTTCGTGACCGCACAGTACCCTGTGTCCCGGTCCGACCTCGTCATAGACAGATGGTTCTGGCAGGTGTCCGAGCGGGTGCACAGGTGAGGGGATAGGTTTGAACTTCAAATCACTTTCGGACTTTCGGCGTGTCGGGTCCGCGATTGGAACGGCCTGCATCAAAGCCTTGGTATAGCTGTGCTGGGGCCGCTCAAAGATGGCCGCGCGTGGGCCGATTTCAACGATGCGACCCAGATACATGACCGCCACATGGTGGCTGACGCGCTCGACAACCGCCATGTCGTGACTGATGAAAAGGAACGAGACGGACAGGTCCGCCTGCAATTCCATCATCAGGTTCAAAACCTGTGCCTGTACCGAGACATCAAGGGCAGAGACGGCCTCATCCGCGATGATCAGCTTGGGCGAGACCGAGAGCGCGCGCGCGATGGCAATGCGCTGGCGTTGCCCGCCGGACAATTCATGCGGAAAGCGGCGCAAAAAACTGCGCGGCAGTTCCACGCGGTCAAACAGGGTCGCGACCCGGTCTTCCAACTCGGTGCCGGAAGCAAGACCAAAGTTCCGCATCGGTTCGGCGACTTGCGCCGACAGGCGCATATAGGGGTTGAGCGAAGCAAACGGGTCCTGAAAGATCATTTGCATCTCGCGGCGCAGGTTACGCAGATCACGCAGGTTGGCTGACAGCACATCCCGGCGATCCAGTGTCACGCTGCCTGATGTCGGCTCCACAAGTCGCAGGATCGACCGCCCACAACTGGACTTCCCACAGCCCGACTCCCCCACCAGAGACAGGGTTTCACCTGCGTTCAGGGTGAACGAGACATCCTCGACCGCGTGCACGTTTGCAACGTGTCGCCGCAAGGCTCCGCCCCTGACCGGGAAGTATGTGGTGAGGTTGCGTACCTCAAGCAGCGGTTCAGGCTGGTCTTTGGGCACAACCTGACGTGTTGCAGCGGTCGCATCAATTCCGCGCAGGGTTTCGGGGGCCGATTTGCCCCGCATCTCGCCAAGGCGGGGCACTGCCGCCAGCAGCGCCTTGGTGTAGCCGGCCTTGGGGTGTGCAAAAATCTCGTTGACGGGTCCCTGTTCGACCACGTCGCCGCGATACATTACCACGACGCTGTCCGCGATCTGGGCCACGACGGCCATATCGTGGGTGATGAACATCACCGCCATGCCCGTGTCACGCTTGAGCCGATCAATCAGCGCGAGGATTTCGGCTTGAATGGTGACGTCCAGCGCCGTGGTGGGTTCGTCTGCGATCAAAAGACGGGGGCGGCAGGCCATGGCGATGGCAATCACCACCCGTTGCCGCATGCCGCCCGACAATTCGTGCGGATACTGTTTCAGGCGGCGTTCGGGTTCGGGAATGCGCACCTCTTGCAACAATTCCAGAGCGCGGGCACGGGCCGCCTGCCCGGTGAGGCCGCGATGCACCCGCAAACCATCCGTCAACTGGCGTTCGATGGTAAAGACCGGGCTGAGCGAGGTCATCGGTTCCTGAAAGATCATCCCGATCTCATCCCCGCGCACATCGCGCATCGTGTCGCTGTCCGCCTCGGCAAGGTCAATTGGGCCATCGTCACGCCCAAGTATCATACGCCCGTCCATGATGCGCCCGCCGCCAAACTCGACCAGCCGCATCAGTGAAAGGGAGGTGACGGATTTCCCCGACCCGCTTTCGCCCACAACGCACACGGTTTCACCGGTCCGGATGGCAAAGCTCACATCCTTGACCGCTTCGACCGTGTCAGCCCCTGTGCCGAAGGTCACGCGCAGGTTCTCTATGCTGACGATCGCACTCATGTGTCTGTCCTTGGATCCAGAACGTCGCGCAAGGTGTCGCCGAACATGTTCAGCCCCAGCACGGTCAGCGCCACCGCCGCGCCGGGCACAAGGGCCGTCCATGGCGCAATATCAAGGTAGTCGCGGCTGGCCTGAATCATAAGACCCCAGCTTGCGTCGGGTGGTTGCGTGCCAAGGCCCAGAAAAGACAGGCCCGCCTCGGCCAGCACAGCAAAGGCAAGGCTGATCGTACCCTGCACGATGATTGCAGGCATGACGTTGGGCAGGATGTGACGCACGATCATCAGCCCATCGGGCGTGCCCGCGGCGCGTGCGGCCTCCACATAAGGCATTTGCGACACGCGCAGGGCCTCCCCCCGGATGATGCGTGCGAGAAAGGGGGTAAAGGCGATGCCGATGGCAATGATCGTGTTGGTCAGGTTCGGGCCCAGCACTGCACTGATCGTAAGCGCGAGCAGCAGGGCCGGAAAGCTCAGCAGCGTGTCCACCAGTCGCATCAAAACGTTGTCCACAACACCTCCGAAATAGCCGGAGATGATGCCAAGAGGCAGACCGATCACGACGCTCATCAGCACAGCTGCGCCCGCGATCATGATCGAGGTCTGCGCGCCCAGCACCACGCGGAAGAACAAATCGCGGCCCAACTGATCGGTGCCAAGGATATGTGCCCAGGACGGCCCTGACAGGCGTGCGCGAATGTCCATGCGGGTGGCAAAGCTGTCGGGAATGACCAGCGGGGCGAGCACCGCGACCAACACCACCAGCACCACGATCCCTGTGCCGATCAGCCCTTTGCCCGTCACAAACTTGCGCATCACGACAGCCTGATCCGGGGGTCGATCACCACGTAAAGCAGGTCCACGACAAAGTTGGTCAGCATGACCACGGCTGCGATGACAAAGACCGAGCTCTGGATCAGCGGGATGTCGCGGTTCAAAAGTGCCTGGTACGTCAGCCAACCCATGCCGGTATAGTTGAAAAGGCTCTCGACCACGATGATGGAGCCAAAGAGGTATCCAACCTGCAACCCCGCAACCGTCATCACCGGGCCAATGGCGTTGCGCAGCCCGTAACTCCACACCACTTCGCGCTCAGGCAGGCCCTTGGCGCGTGCGACGCGGATGAACTCCTGCCCCAGAACGCCGATCATGGTGGAGCGCGTCATGCGCGTGAGATGGGCCATCAGGCCCAGACCCAGCGCGAGGGAGGGCAGGAACGCATGGCGCAGCGCGCCGACAAAATCATCCGCCGGGTGTACAAAACCGCTGGAGGGCAACCAGCCCAACCCGCGCGCAAACAGCAGGATCAACATGATCCCCCAGAAAAAGTCCGGCAGGCTGACGCCCACAAGTGCGGCAGTGCTGGATGTGCTGTCTTGCCAGCGATCGCGATGCACCGCAGACCAGATGCCCAACGGGATTGCAGCACTCAGCGCGATGGTCATGGACAGCACGACGATCAGTCCGCTTGCCACGACCTTTTGCGCGATCAAGGGGCCAATTGGCTCTTTGAACACCAGCGAGGTGCCCCAGTCGCCAGTCAACAGCCCGCCAACCCAGCGGCCATACTGCACAACCAGTGGGTCGTTCAGCCCAAGGCTCTGGCGCAGGCCTGCCAGCGCCTCGGGATTGGACTGGGTGCCCATGATCATCATCGCCACATCCCCCGGCAGGATGTTGGTGACCAGAAAGGTGATCACGGAGATCAGGAACAAGGTGAGCAGCACAGACAGCAGTCTGTTGAGGATATAGGCCATGCCTGCTTTCGGAAATCTGGTTTAGGCCCGGATGCGCGCACCCGGGCCAATGGAGTTCAGGCGTTCAGCCAGACCTTGTGAAAGTTCAGGTTGGACCCGTTGGGATGCACCACCGTGTCCAGACCACCGACATCCGGCTGCGCTCCGATGGTGCCATTGCGGAACCAAAGGAACACATCATGTGTTTCGTCAAACACACGCTGTTGCACCGCCTTGTAGATGTCAGCGCGTGCAGCGGGATCAAAGGTGGTGCGTGCCTCTTCGGTCAGTTTGTCAATCTCGGGGTCGTTGATGCCGCGATAGTTGAACGCACCAGTCGAGTTGAACAGGCTGTAATAGAGGAAATCAGGCTCCCACAGGGTGAAGAAATTCATCATCGTCATCTGGTAATCCTTGTCCACCCAGCACTGCGATAGCCAGTCCGCCCATGTCAGTTGCTCGATGGTCAGGTTGACGCCGGCCATGCGGAACCACTCGACCAGAATTTGTGCACTTTCAATGTGATAGGGGTAGTTGGTGGTGGCTTTGAACACGATATCAAGGCTGCCGGCGGGATATCCTGCCTCGTCCAGCAGGGCGCGGGCGGCTTCGATGTTTTGCGGGCGCTGGACGAGGTCACTGTTGTAGCTGGCCGAGGTCGGATAGCTGGGCGAGGCTGTTGTCGCCCCCTGACCCCACAGCGCGCCTTCCAGCAGAATGTCCTTGTCGATGATCAGATCAAAGGCCTGTCGCACCCGCGCGTCCTGAAACGGTTCGAAAGTGTGATTGAGGTTCACGAAATCCCAGTTCAACGGGAACCATTTGACCACCTGCAATTCGCCTGCACTTTCGATTTCGGCCATGCGGTCGGCGGGGATGTCGTTGATCATGTGCAACTCGCCCGTGCGCAGGCCTGTCAGGCGCACCGTGGGTTCGGGAATTTCGCGGGCGATCACCTTTTCAAGGTAGGCAGGGCCGTCCCAGTAGTCGTCAAACCGCTCAAGCTCGACCTCGTTGCCGAACTCGCGGCGCACGAATTTGAACGGTCCGGCGCCAACGGGCATTTCACCCTGCGTGTCACCACTGCCGACAGGCATCACCACACCGGCCCCGTTTTCGGCCAGCCGGGACAGGAAGGGTGCGTTCACCTTGTTCAAGGTGACGACGACGGTGAGGGGATCAGGGGTTTCGATGCTCTCAACCGCGTTGAACACTTCAAAGTTCACAGCACCCGTGTCCGGATTTGCGCAGCGTTCAAAGGAGTACTTCACGTCCGCAGACGTCATGTCAGCCCCGTTGTGGAACTTGACGCCCGCGCGCAACTTGAACGTATAGACCAGCCCATCGTCGCTTTGCTCAAAGCTCTCGGCGAGCATCGGGATCACGTTAAAATCCTTGTCGACAGTCACAATCGAGTTGTGCACGTTCTGCAATACGCGGCCCGTAGAGGCCGTGCCGGTCTGGTGCATGTCGAGATTCTGGGTGGTTTCGGAATGCCCCCAGATCAGCGTGCCACCGGTTACAGGCGTGGTTTGTGCCGATGCGATGAGGGGCACGGCACCCGAAAACAGGGTCATCCCGAAAAGGGCCGTTGTGTTGGACAAAAAGTCTCTGCGGTTCATCAGTTCTCTCCTTGGTGTCGTTGTGGTGTCTCCATGGTGGTCGTGTGCCTGCCTGCGGCAGATCGGTTCTTTAATTTCAGCTGGGGAAGGACGGGCGGTGGTGCGCGACGTCCAGTTTCTGCTCAAGCGCCATGCCAAGGGCCAGTAGTGGGCCTTCGTCAAACAAATGTCCCCACAGCGAAATGCCTTGGGGGACGTTGAATGTTGCCTCTCCTGACGCATCACCCGTGGTCAGCTTGCCCGCCCCGAGCGAGGCGGCAGTCCGGCTGGCGATGTCGTCAAATCCTGCGCGCAGATGCAGGCAGGGGTGGCCGGTAAAGTTGGACGCGACCAGCATCGGCCCTGTCGAAAACGGCCCAATGAACGCATCGATGTCGCCCATCATCTCGCCCACGGCGTGCATGACGCGGTAGCGAAGGCGATCGGTTTGCACCAGATCCACTGCCGAGACAAAACGTGCCTTGCGGAACGTGTTGGGCCATGCGCCATCGTCCTGCCAGCGCAAACTGTCATCGGTGTCTTCCAGCGTCAGTTGCTCGAACGCAGCAGCGGCCTCGGCATATACGACGTTCATCAGAGAAGGGTAGGGAAGGTCTTCGAGCGTGACCTCTTTGACGTTGATCCCAAGCCCCTTGGCAGCGGCAAGGGCGGCGCGGTCGATGTCTGTGGCGCCTTCTTCGAAGGCTTCGGGTAGGTAGCCAAGCGTCATGCCTGAAATGTCTGCGCCCGCATCAAACTGGAACGGGGCTGCGATGGAGCCACGGTCATTCACGTCACCGCCATTGATCGCGGCCAGTACCATGGCCGTGTCCTCGACTGCCCGACAGATGGGCCCGACCTTGTCCAGAGACCAGCACAAGGCTATTCCTCCTGCCCGGCTCACTCTGCCGAATGTTGGGCGCAACCCTGTGGTGCCGCAACGCTGCGAGGGCGACGTGATCGAGCCGAGGGTCTCTGTCCCGATTGAAAACCCGCACAGGCCCGCTGCTGTGGCGGATGCAGACCCTGCACTTGACCCGCTCGACCCCTCGTTGAGGTTCCATGGGTTGCGCGTCCAGCCGCCGTACCACAGATCGTTGTAGGCCAACGCGCCAAGCGTCGTCTTGCCGATCAGCACGGCCCCTGCGGCGCGTAGTTTCGTTGTGACGGCGGCGTCGCTGTCGGGCACCCGATCCTGAAACGGCTCAGCCCCCCAGCCTGTGATGATCCCCTTGGTGTCGAACAGATCCTTGAGACCGTAGGGGATGCCATGCAGCGGGCCCAGCCAGACCCCGGCGGTTAGCAGCTTGTCCATTGCCGCGGCTTCGGCGCGGGCAAGATCCGGGGTGACGGTGGCAAAACACTCCAATTTGGGGTTCAAGGCCGCAATACGATCCAGATACAGTTCGGTCAACGCGGCCGATGTGATTTGTCCGCTGTGCACCCAATGCGACAAGTGGGTAAGGGGCGCGAACGCAATGTCTTCGGGCACGCTCGGCGGGGGGGTGGAGACTGTCGAGAATGCCAGCGCATCCGCGCCGTGCGGCATCGCAAAACCGGGCAGGCGCGGATCAAAGCGACAGGCCATCGGGGTCGCATTGTCGAGGGGCAAGGCACGGCGGGCGACCGCCAGATCGCGCTGTCCATCCAGATTGCCGACCATCTGCGCCCGCTCGGTCGCGGTATAGGCCATACCAAGCAGACGCTCTGCGCCCTCGATATCCTCCAGCGTTATTGCTTGCATGTGCACCCCCACCTGCGTTGCACCTGAGTTAGGATGATGTCGCGCCCTGACCGTCGCACATGGTTCATTTTCGGTGACCAACAGCAAGAACAGGCAGGTTGCCGCCTAAGTTGAAGGCGCATTTTGCCGGATTGCTCAAATTTGCGGCCAGTGCCGGCCCGTGACCGCAAGCCGGTCGGCCGCAATTTACTGCGCCAAAAGGTCCGTCTGCATCATCATGTGCACGCCTTTGTTGCCGTTGACCGTCTGCGTGATGCGCAAGTCTCCGGCCAGAGAACACAGCATGTAGGCGTCCTCGCGGCTGAGTCCTGTGCGCTCAACGATCCAGGCAATCATGTCACGCAGTGCGATTTCCACGCATTGATCAAGGTCAGGGTGCAGGCCCATGGTGATCAGATGGGTGGGTGTTTCCGCGCGGGGGTGGGTCAATTGCATGTCATCCCGCCGGGTCAGGCGGAACGTGCCTGTCAGCGCCGTTTCGATGGCAGTCACACAGACCTCGCCATCCCCTTGCGCGCCGTGCCCGTCACCACAGGAAAACATCGCCCCTTCGACAAAGACAGGCAGGTACAGAGTGGTGCCTGCTACCAATTCCTTGTTGTCCAGATTTCCCCCGTGCTGGCGCGGCTGGATTGTCGAGATACGCCCCCAATTGGCAGGTGGCGCAACACCCATCACGCCGAAAAAGGGACAGAGCGGCAATTCCAGCCCCCAAGACAGGTGTGCCGTCATGGTGTCCAAATTCATCGGGATGATTTCGGTGCGCGCCTGGGGAAAGTCGTCCGGAAGCGTGCCGGCCAAAGGACGGATGAGGTTCCAGCCCCAGTTCTGGCGGCATGTGACATCAAGGATCTGAACCTCAAGCACGTCGCCCGGTTTGGCCCCCTGGACAGCGACAGGCCCCGTCAGGATGTGCCCCGGCAGTTGCCGTTCTGATTGCGCGTGGATGTCCAACAGTTCGGGCGGGACAAAGAACCCCTGTTCAGCCGGGGGCAACTCCCCCGGCCCGCCGGACACGGTTTCAATGGTGATTGCCATGCCGCTTTCAATTTCGGCTACAGGGTCCAGTGTTGCATCAAAAAAGCCCCATGCGCAGGTTTCCGGGCTGGACTTGAGCGTTGTCGTCATCGCGCATCCCTCATGCTCAGAACCCGATCGCCAGACCGTCCTTGCGGGGATCGGACCCCGCCGCATACCCGCCACCGGGCAACCGGTGGATCAATTGCGCGCCACCAAAGCCGAACGTGTTGTCAGGGGCCTCCAGCGAAATCTGGTGGCCAAGGCTTGCCAGAGCGTCCAGCGTGGCGCGGGGCATCGTGTCTTCACAGGCAATGCCCAGCCCGTCCGTCACCCGCCAACGGGGTGCATCCACGGCCATCTGCGGGTCCTGCCCCCAGAGTTGCGTGCGCAACACCATCTGGAGATGGCCCTGCGCCTGCATCGGTCCGCCCATGACTCCAAAGCTCATCAATGGACCCTCCGGCCCCATGAGAAACCCGGGAATGATCGTGTGAAAGGGGCGTTTGTTCGGACCCACCCGGTTGGGGCTGTCCGGGTCCAGTGAAAATCCGGCGCCACGGTTCTGCAAGCTGATGCCAGTGCCCGGGACAACCACACCCGACCCGAACCCGGCATAGTTGGATTGAATGAAGGACACCATCATGCCCGACGCGTCGGCGGCAGTCAGATAAACGGTGCCTCCATTCTTAGGTGCACCTGCGCCAAAGTCTTGTGCGCGGGTTGCATCGATCAGGGCTGCACGGCTGGCGAGGTAGGTGTCATCCAGCAGATCATCGGCACTCACCGCATTCATGTAACCGGGATCGGCGACATAGGCTTCGGCGTCGCGCAGGGCGAGTTTCATCGCCTCGATCTGCAAATGAAATGCTTTGGGATCGTCTGCGTCCAGCTCACGGATGTCGGTATTTGACAGAATGCCCAAAGCACTCAGAGCCGCGATGCCCTGACCGTTCGGCGGGATTTCATGCAAAGTGCAGGGCCCGAACGACTTTGAAATCGTGCCGCACCAGTCAGGCGCATGCGCTTTCATGTCTTCCGTGGTCAGCGCCGCCCCATGCGCCTTGGCAAAGGCGCAAATCTGTTCGGCCAGCGCACCTTCGTAAAACGACGCACCGTTTGTTTCGGCAATGGACCGCAAGGTCTTTGCCAGTGGTTTGTTCACGAACCGCTCACCCGCCTTGGGCGCACGCCCGTCCGGCAGGAAGGCTTCTGCAAAACCCGGATAGTCGGCCAGTTGGGCTTCGGCCCGGCTCCAGAGGGCTGCGATGACAGGGGAAACGAGGAACCCGTTTTCGGCATAGTCGATTGTGGGTTTGAACAGGTCCGCAAAGGGCAGTTTGCCGAACCGTTTGGACAGTGCCACCCACGCTGAAACTGCGCCCGGAACCGTTACGCTTTCCCAGCCACGAAAAGGCATCGTTTCGTAACCAGCAAACCGTTCTGGCGTCCAGCCATCAGGCGAACGCCCCGACGCATTCAGCCCGTGCAACTCTGATCCGTCCCACACGATGGCAAAGGCATCCGAGCCAACGCCATTCCCGGTCGGTTCGACCAAGGTCAGAGCAATGGCCGTGGCAATGGCCGCATCAACCGCGTTGCCGCCTTTGGCCAACATGGCAAGCCCTGCCTGCGCCGCCAAGGGCTGTGAGGCAGAGACGAGGTTGTCTGCCAAAACGGCCGAGCGTCTGGACGGGTAGTGATGCGTGCTTTTGATTTCCATTTGGGGGTTGGTCCGTGTTTGCTGGGTGTGTGTCGTCAAGATAGCGGGGTTGCGTAGGACTGCGACTTTATTCCAAGCCGCAGGCGCTCTGCCTCATCGTTGGCGATGGCGGTATCCAATGGCCGGCGGTCCGTTGCGCCGGAGAAATTGTCGGTCGTGGCCATCACTTCGGCAAACCTTACATAGCGTTCCTTGCTGACCGCCAGCAGGCGGCGCAGCTCGCCAAGAGGGTCGGCGTGATCATCGGCGCGCACGTCGATCAAGGGGTAGGGTTGGCCTGCGTGGACCACCAGACTGGCCGCTTGACGGCCACGCTTATCACCGCCCGCGGCCTCTCCGGCCACCATCGCTTTCAAGAGGCGGTCGGCAAGGGGCAGATCGGGGTGGGCAAGAAACGTGGCCAAAGTGTCCTGAACGACGGCCTCACCAACCAGCATGTTGCCCGCAACAGACACATCCGGTGCAGCGACGTGACCAGCCCATGGCACACAGTCCGCGCCGGTATGCTGTGCCATCGCACCGCTGGGTGCGAGCAGGTGCGCCTGCCGTGACGACGCGCCTTTGTCGCGGGTGACAAAGTCGGCAAGGACGGCATCAGGCATTTCACCGCCTTGCAGTCTGGCAAGGCCCTCAACTCCCCACAGCGGGTTGACAAAGGC
Source organism: Pseudomonadota bacterium (assembly GCA_038529225.1). Classification (GTDB taxonomy): domain Bacteria; phylum Pseudomonadota; class Alphaproteobacteria; order Rhodobacterales; family Rhodobacteraceae; genus Tateyamaria. The sequence goes on from JBCBDZ010000006.1 coordinate 44,298, forward strand.
TTGGCTGGCAACCGCCGCCGTGGCCGACAGCCACGGCACTTGCACGCCACATGCAAAAAAGCGGCTGGCCACTGCGATTCCGATCTCTCCGGATCGTGGGTCGCGGGCGACGATCGAGTAGGTCATGCGGACTTCCCTTTTGCTGCGCAACCCGCAGTGGTCTTGACCTATGGCTCGTCTGACCGTGATCCAATGCCAGTTTGGCATATTCGGCAAGTCGCCAACCGGATTGGCCCAAAAATCAGGCATTCGCCGCCAAGAAGATTTTTTTCGCACAACTTTCCAGCGAATACCAATGGGTTGAAGGTCAAAAGGGCCAAATCTGCAGGCCAAAACGCTCCGCCGGTCTACGTCTTTTGATCGAAGATGACGGTAAGATGACAAAAAATGCCATTGCTGGAAATTGAAAATCTGGAGGTTGTCCACGCGGCAAACGGTGTCCACACCACCTTGGTCTCCGATCTCAGCTATCAGATCCGGTCCGGCGAAACGCTGGCTATTGTGGGCGAATCCGGTTCAGGCAAATCCGTGTCTTCGCTGGCGGTCATGGGGCTTTTGGCCAGGGACCTGAGCGTGACGGCCGGGCGGATGGTGTTCAACGGCACTGATCTGCGCGAACTGTCGGACGAGCAAATGCGCCAATTGCGGGGGCGCGACATTTCAATGGTGTTTCAGGAACCGATGACGTCGCTCAACCCGGTGCGCACGATCGGCAGTCAGATCACCGAAAGCATAGAGGAAAACCTGAAGTATTCGAAGTCCGAGGCGCGGGACCGGGCCATCGCGCTGCTGCGAGAGGTTGGGGTTGCGGATGCGGAACGGCGGATGCGCCAGTATCCCCACCATTTTTCAGGCGGTATGCGCCAGAGGGTCATGATTGCCATCGCGCTGGCCGCAGAACCCAAACTGATCATCGCGGATGAGCCGACAACCGCGCTGGACGTCACCATTCAGGCCCAGATCCTTGACCTGATGACCAAGGTTTGCCGTGATCACGGAACCGCGCTGATCCTGATCACGCACAACCTCGGGATCGTGGCGCGTTATGCGCATCGGGTGAACGTGATGTATGGCGGGCGCATTGTCGAAACGGGGACACCTGCGGACCTCTACTATTCCCCGCGACATCCATACACCCAGGGCCTGCTGCGCTCTGTTCCCAGCCTTGATCAGAAGCGCGATCAGGCCCTGCGCCCCATCATGGGCAATCCGGCGGATCCGTTCACGCAAATTGACGGCTGCCGCTTTCACCCGCGTTGCCCACAGGCGCAAAACCTCTGCCGCTCGATGCGACCCACTTACGATGGCCGCACAGCCTGCCACTTCCCGCTCAAGGAACAAACGCAGGAGGCGTCGTGACCGACCCGTTTCTCAGGATCGAAGGCGTCTCAGTCCACTTTCCGGTGCGAAAGGGGGTGCTGCAACGACAGGTCGGCGTGGTCAAGGCGGTTGAGAACGTCACCCTTTCTCTCAAGCGTGGTGAAGCATTTGGTCTGGTGGGCGAGTCTGGGTGTGGCAAGACCACATTGGCGCGTGCGGTCTTGCGCCTTGTGGACGCGACGGACGGCTCGATCTGGTTTGACGGCACCAACATCACCGACCTGAACAAGGCGGCGCTGACCCCGTACCGCAAGCGGGTGGCGGCGGTTTTTCAGGATCCGTTTTCGTCTCTGAACCCGCGGATGACGGCCGGGGCCATCATCGGCGAGGTGCTGCATGTGCACGCCTATCCAGGCAATATCGCGGCCCGGGTGGTCGAATTGCTGGCCCTGTGCGGCCTGTCGGACCGCTTTGCTGATCTTTACCCCCACCAGATGTCAGGCGGTCAGCGGCAGCGGGTCGGCATCGCCCGCGCGCTTGCGCTTGAACCCGACCTGATCGTCTGTGACGAGGCGGTGTCGGCGCTCGACGTGTCCATTCAGGCGCAGATCATCAACCTTCTCGAAGATTTGCGGGTGCGTTTGAACCTCACCTATCTGTTCATCGGGCATGACCTGTCGATCGTGCGGCATCTGTGTGATCGCGTGGCGGTGATGTATCTGGGCCGGGTCATGGAAACGGCGACGTCCGAAGAGCTGTTTGACGCGCCCAAACACCCCTACACCCGGGCACTGATCGATGCGGTGCCCAACCCCGATCCACTGGCTGAAGTGTCCAGGGAGTCCGCTCCTCTGAAAGGCGAAGTCCCCAGCCCGCTTGATCCGCCATCGGGCTGTGTTTTCCACGAACGCTGCCCCATCGCGATGGACGTATGCCAGACGACCGAACCCCCGCTTGAGCCAACGGGGAAAGTGCACGCAGCGGCGTGCCATGCGTTGGCTCTTGAAACGACCCCTTAAAACAACGTGCAACAACAGGAGATAAAAGATGGACGACAAAGACCTGATCAAAAAAGCCAAACAGGAAATGCGCGACGCCTATGACTTTGACCCGCGCGACCCGCTTTTCGGGCTGAACAAGGATGATCTGCGCGGCAACAAGATCAGCCGACGCACAACGCTGCGCCTGCTTGCAGCAGGCGGAACACTGGGTCTGGCACAGGTCCTGCCCGGCCTGCGCGCAGCACCCGCAATGGCCGCCGCCCATGCTGGGGGGGAACTGAATGCGGCATGGGCCGGTGTAGGAGAAATCACCACTCTGGACCCTGCACAAATCGGTCAGGTGCTCCAGTTCCAGATCGCCTCGAACATCTACGGCGGTCTGATGCATATCGACAACAACCTTGTCGCGCAGGGTGATCTGGCCGAAAGCTGGGAAGTCAGTGCAGACGGCCTCGAATACACGATCAAGCTGCGCGAGGGTGTCACGTTCCACAACGGCGATGCCTTTGATGCAGAAGACGTGGTGTTCACATTCAACCGGTCCAGCGACCCGGAGCAGTCCCGCCACAGCCGGGTGATCGGCAACGTGGCCGAATTGCAGAAGCTCAACGATTTCGAGGTGAAATTTGTTCTGAAACAGCCACAAGCGTCCTTCATGACCAAAGCACTGGAACGTGCCTCGGGTCGTG
>JBCBDZ010000007.1:0-45605 GCA_038529225.1 Pseudomonadota bacterium
CTTTGATCGCCTTGTTCAATGGTTCGGGGTCGAAATAGTCCGATATGGGCGCCTTTAGTCTGGGCACGGCAATCTGGGACAGAATGTCGGCCGCCTGCCCGTCATAGAGCACGACTTCCTGTGCCGGGTTAAGCAGAACGGTGGCCACGGGGATTTCCGTCAAAAGGGCGGTAAGCCGCGCACTATCTACCTTTAGCCGTTCGGTTTCGCGGGCCACCTGCGTTGTCGCGTCCAGCAGGGATGCCGTCAGGGTCTGGGAAACGGCGCTGGCTGCGGGTGCCAGATCATCAAGGTACTTTGCACCGGTATCCGGAACGGGTGCCTCGACATCAGAATGGGCGCGCAGCCGCAGACTGGACGCAAGCGAATTGATGGGTTTGGCCACATGTTCATCAAACAGAAACCAGATGGCGGCCACCAGACCGGTGTTGAGAAAGCCAAAGATCAGAAAGGCCGTGACAAAGGCAGCACTTGGGATTGGGGTGTCCGCGCGCGACCACGCAACATACATTGCTCCGCCTGCAAGCGCGACAGCTCCAGCTGCCAAAAGGCAGAAGAACAAGAAGATGCGCAACCGTAGGGAGAGGCGCGTAAGCATCTCAACTCTCGCAGACCAGTGTCAGAATGGGATCATCTGCAGGCATCTGTTCCCATGTCGCATCCGAGACTGTGCCATCGGTTGCAAACGTGGCCCCGTCGATAAGCAGCGCGGACTGTGCAGTTGCGCAATTGAACAGCATCGGGGCCTGATTGACCGGCGACCAGCGGCCAAAAAAGTAAAGATCGACGAGGCGTTGATCGGGCAGGTTTTCATTGGTGCGCGCAGTGGCCGTATCCACAGCGGCAAAGCGTTTCGTGTAAGGCCACACTTGGGTCCATGGGCGCATCCAGCCCTGTTCTTCAACCGTCGTTGCAATCTCGACACCTTCGGGCAACCGTTCGGCGGTGCGATTAAACCACGTGTATTCATTCGAGATGGTCATGCCGATCATTCCCAACCCCGCTGAAACCGGCATAAGCCATTTCGGCAGCCGACGGCCTGTGACCAGATTCAGCAGCATCGCAACCCCGGCACATGCGATCCCGGCAAACACTGTGGCGATCAGTTCTATGAACATAGGCTATCCTAACACACCTTTGCCCGATCCTGCAGCGGACTGCATCGTCTTGACCACCACAAACGCGTCCCGCAGGTGGCTGCGTTCAAAGTCTGACAGCGTGGCAGGATCAAGGTAGTTGTCCGGCTTGTCTCCGTTTTTGATCTGAGCGCTCTGATGCGCGAGTCGCGTTGAGGCAATCATGTCATAGGCATCCAGCAGATCGGCGCCGCCAGTTTTGGACAGCAATTTCGCTTTGAGAGCCGCTTCGATACGGGCGCGTGTGTTGACTGGCTTGAGTTGGCCTTGCAGCGTGTAAACCCGCCCCAGATCGACAAGCGGCACAACGCCATTGTGCTTGAGGTCCAGCCTGTTGCGATGCTCACCCGATCGGATCATGGCGAGCCCGCGCAGCAGCCCGATTGGTGGTTGATGTTTGAGCGAATTGGAAATCATGTGTGCGGTGAAGATCGAGTTTCTGGAGGCCCGCTCCAGAACGCTGTTTTGCAGATTGACGAACAGGGATTCGTCGCCACCGATCGGGCGCAAATCAAACATGACAGAGGCAAGCATTTGCGCCTCCGGATCAGGTTTGGCGATCCAGCCGTCGAAGTAACTGCGCCAAACGCTCAGTGGCTGACACCACCGTGGGTTGGTCGCCATCATGTCACCGGGACAATAAAAGTACCCGCACGTGTCCAGACCGTCGCTGACAAACCGCGCCAGGGTCTCGAAATAGGACATGTCGTCCCTGGTGATCTTATCGGACAGGAGCAGACAGTTGTCCTGGTCGGAAACGCCGGTCTGTTCCTGTCGTCCCTGCGATCCGCAGGCCAGCCAGAGGTAGGGTACCGGCGGTGGCCCGAACGCCGCCTCGCCCAAGGCAATCAACCGTCGCGTCGCGGTGTCTGCGACGTCTGTGATCAGGCGCGTCACCACTTCGTGCCGGTTGCCTGCATCGACAAGCTGCACCAAAAGTTGCGGAATCTGTGCCGTTGCGCGCGCCATCTCGATAGCATCCCCTGCCTTGGCCACGCGACCGACAAGATCGGCAGAAGACATGGCCTGAGCGCGGGTCAGGTCAGTTTGGGTCACGATCCCCAGCACGCTGTCATCCTCGACAATGGGGATGTGCCCAATACCCCGCTCGACCATCAGATGCAGAACATCCGTCACCAGCGCCTTGGGCCCGAGGGTCAACGGGGCCTCGGTCATGATCGAGGCAACAGGCGCGTTTCGATCTGCACCGCCAGCCACAACGCGACTGTTCATGTCGCGCAATGTGACGATGCCTTTGAAGCTATCCGTCTCGCTGATGCACAGGGATGAGATGTGATGGTCATGCATCAACTGTGCGGCTGTTGTGATTGTAGTTTCGGGGCTGCAGCCAATGGGTTTGCGGGACATCAACTGATCGACGGCCATGGTGGCAAGATCACGTTGGTCCTCGCGCGTGGGGCGTCGGCGATCAAAGAACTTTGCGAAACTGGAATGCTTCTTGATCAAGTCAAAGAGCGTTAGGGCGGGAATGACGATCAAGACGGTGTCGGCCACTGCGGTGGCTGTGCGCCCGGCGATTTCGTCGCGCAACAAGGCGCGCTCACCAAATGAATTTCTGGGGCCCAAAAGGGATAAGGGGACGCCTGTTTCGTCGGTGATCTCAACTTCGCCCTGCTGGATGACATAAAGGCTGGTGGCGGTATCACCGATCGCAAATACCTGCGCGCCTGCGCTGCTTTCCTGCACTGTGCAAACCTCGGCCAATGCCGCCAGATCAGTTTCTGTCAGGCTGTCGTAGGGGTGAACCGAGGTCAGAAATTGGGTCAGATGCGTCGGAAGAGGCATGTTGCAGAACCTTGTCGGAGCAAAGACAGTGCCCGCAAACGGCGCGGGCACTGTCGTTTTCTATCGGCAGGATGCGGCAACCGGATCGGCAACCGCGTCCCGCCTTTTGCTTAGTGACCTTCGACGGCTGTTCCCGCGCCGCGTGGGATGCGTACGCTTTGGACCAGGTCCTTGATCTCTTGCGGGGTTTCCTTGGTCATGCCGGACACAAAGTATGCGACTGCAAAGTTGACCGCCGCGCCGATCGCACCGAAGGAGGTGGATTTGATCGGGCCAAGCAATGGGTCGGCATCCGTGAACATGTTGGTGTCAGGGATAAAGAACCAGCCCTTGTGCAGGAAGATGTAGAGCAGTGTCACGACCAGACCTGACAACATCCCCGCAACCGCGCCGGTGTTGTTGATGCGGGTCGAGAAGATGCCCATCATCAACGCGGGGAAGATCGAAGCCGCCGCAAGGCCAAAGGCAAGGGCCACCGTTTGCGCCGCAAATCCCGGAGGATTGAGGCCCAGCAGGACCGCCACCACAATGGCTGCCGCCATCGAGACACGCGCGGCCATCAACTCTGACTTCTCTGACATGTTCGGGGTCAGTTGACCCTTGAGCAAGTCGTGAGACACCGCAGACGAGATCGCCAGGAGCAAACCCGCTGCCGTGGACAAAGCCGCGGCAAGACCGCCCGCCGCCACAAGACCGATGACCCAACCGGGCAGGCTTGCGATTTCGGGGTTGGCCAGCACCAGGATGTCACGGTTGAAGTTGGTCAGCTCATTGCCTTCCCATCCATTCGCCGCGGCCTTTTCCTGCAACTCAGCGTTCGCATCGTTGTAGTACTGGATCTTGCCATCGCCGTTCTTGTCTTCCCAGCCAAGCAGACCGGTTTTCTGCCACGTTGCCATCCACGCGTATTCCGGATCATTGTCGATCTGCTCGACACTTACGGCTTCACCGTCCGTGCCGTTGGGCCACATCAATTCGGAAATGTTCAGGCGTGCCATCGCACCAACCGCAGGGGCGGTGAGGTAAAGCAAGGCAATAAACACCAGCGTCCAACCGGCAGACCACCGCGCGTCAGACACTTTGGGCACGGTGAAAAAGCGCATGATGACATGGGGCAAACCAGCAGTACCGATCATCAGGGACAGGGTGAAGAGCACCATGTTGATGGTCGAACCATGGGCGGCTGTGTACTTGGCAAATCCAAGATCGGTTACGATCGCGTCCAGCTTGGCCAAGAGTGGCTCGCCCGATGCTGTATGCTCTCCGAACAGGCCCAGGGCCGGGATCGGATTGCCGGTCAGTTGCAATGAGATGAAGACCGCCGGGATCGTGTAGGCGGTGATCAGCACGCAGTATTGAGCCACCTGGGTGTAAGTCACACCTTTCATGCCGCCGAAAACGGCGTAGGCAAACACAACGCAGGACCCGATGAGCAGACCGTATGTGGTGTCGATCTCAAGGAAGCGACCAAATGCAATGCCGACACCCTGCATCTGACCAATCACGTAAGTGATCGACGCTGTCAGCAAGCAGATCACAGCCACAAGACGTGCTGTCGGGCTATAGAACCGGTCGCCGATGAACTCGGATACGGTGAACTTGCCGAACTTGCGCAAGTAGGGTGCGAGCAACAGGGCAAGCAGCACGTAACCACCCGTCCAGCCCATCAGGAAAGAGGAGTTGTCGTAGCCCGTAAAGGCAATCAGGCCCGCCATCGAGATGAAGGACGCCGCAGACATCCAGTCAGCAGCGGTCGCCATACCGTTGGTGACAGGGTGTACGCCACGCCCGGCCGCGTAGAATTCTGATGTGGACCCTGCCCGGGCCCAGACCGCAATACCGATGTAAAGCGCAAAGGATGCGCCAACAAACAGCAGGTTAAGTGTAAACTGATCCATGGGTTTTATTCCTCATCCACGCCGTGTTCTTGGTCGAGCTTGTTCATCCGCCAGGCGTAAAAGAAGATCAGAAGCAGAAAGACGATGATCGACCCCTGCTGTGCAAACCAAAAGCCAAGGTCGGTGCCACCAATCGGAATGCCCGACAAAACCGGGCGGAGTATGATGCCAAAGCCGAAGGAGACGATGGCCCAGACGATTAGGCTGATCTTGATCAGCCGAACGTTGGAATCCCAGTAGGCATTGTTTTCGTCACTGTTTTCAGACACGGATTTTTCCTCCTCTTTTCGTGTTGTGCCAAAGGCCGGACGGGCGTTTGGCCAGTTCAAATCGTTACGATTTCGAAACTTGGGCAATGACGCTGAGGGATGCTGCGATCTCGTCGATCGGACCCATCGCCGGAACCCTCAATAGCGCACCACTTGCGTGGTAATGTGCGATCAACGGCGCGGTCTGCATATGATATGCATCAAGTCGCTGGGCGACTGTTTCTGCAGTGTCATCTGCGCGGCGTTTCATATCTGTCCCACCACAATTGTCGCAAACGCCGGGCTGGGCCGTTGGTTTGAAACTGTCGTGGTACCCTTCGCCGCAGGACCCGCAGGTGAAACGGCCCGAGATGCGTTCAACCATCGCGGCATCATCTACTTCAAGGCTGATCGCGGCGTTGATCCGTTGGCCCGTGTCCTTGAGTAACGCATCCAGCGCTTCGGCCTGCACTTTGGTGCGGGGGAACCCATCAAGGATGACGCCTGCGCCAACATCCGGGTCTGCCAAACGGTCGCGCAGAATTGCGATGACGATGTCGTCACTGACGAGACCTCCTGCCTCCATCACGGCCTTGGCTTGTTGACCGGCAGGCGTGCCCGCAGCGACAGCCGCGCGCAACAAGTCTCCGGTCGACAATTGAACCATGCCATGGGCCTCTTGCAGCATGCGCGCCTGTGTGCCATTGCCTGCGCCGGGTGGTCCAAGCAGGATCAGGACCGGAGCGGCCTGGGGTGCCTGTGCGCCGTCCATTACACGCCCCTCCGGTTCATGCGGTTCTCGATCAGGTCATCCACGACGGATGGATCAGCGAGGGTCGAAGTATCGCCAAGGCTGGCGAAATCGTCTTCGGCAATCTTGCGCAGGATCCGGCGCATGATCTTGCCAGAGCGGGTTTTTGGCAGACCGGGCGCCCATTGGATGAGGTCGGGTTTTGCAATGGGTCCGATTTCGGTGCGCACCCAGACTTCCAGCTCTTTGCGCAGGGCGTCCGTAGGCTCTTCGCCGTTCATCAGGGTCACATAGGCGTAGATACCTTGCCCCTTGACGTCATGCGGGTAACCGACGACTGCGCTTTCCGCGACTTTGGCGTGGGCAACGAGCGCGCTTTCGACTTCGGCTGTGCCCATGCGGTGGCCCGAGACGTTGATGACGTCGTCCACGCGACCCGTAATCCAGTAGTCGCCATCGGCATCGCGCCGACATCCGTCACCGGAAAAATAGTAGCCTTTGTAATCACCGAAATAAGTCTTTTCGAACCGTTCATGATCGCCCCAGATGGTACGCATCTGTCCGGGCCAGCTGTCCGCGATACACAACACACCTTCGACATCATTGCCCTCGATGATCACGCCGCTGGTTGGGTCGAGAACAACCGGCTGCACACCAAAGAACGGTTGCTGGGCGGCACCCGGTTTCAGCGTTGTGGCACCGGGCAAAGGCGTCAACATGTGCCCGCCGGTTTCGGTCTGCCAGAATGTATCCACGATGGGGCAGCGACCTTGGCCGATCACCTCATTGTACCAGTTCCATGCTTCGGGATTGATCGGTTCTCCCACAGATCCCAGAATGCGCAGGTCTGACAGATCGTGCTTTTTGACCCATTCGTCCCCGGCGCCTATCAGTGCCCGAATGGCCGTAGGCGCGGTGTAGAACTGGTTCACTTTGTGCTTAGCGCAAACTTCCCAGAATCGACCGGCGTCTGGGAATGTCGGGACGCCTTCAAACATGATGGTGGTCGCGCCGTTGGCGAGTGGGCCGTAGACGATGTAGCTGTGGCCAGTGACCCAGCCGACATCGGCGGTACACCAGAAGATGTCTCCGTCATGATAGTCGAAAACGATCTCATGAGTCATCGCGGCATAGGTCAGATAGCCACCGCTGGTATGGACCACGCCCTTGGGCTGACCCGTGGACCCTGAGGTGTAGAGAATAAACAGCGGGTCTTCAGCGCCCATTTCTGCTGGGGGGCAGTCGGCAGAGGCGGCGGCCATCAAGGCGCCCGCGTCATAGTCGCGGTCCGTCCAAGTCGTTTGGCCGCCCGTCCGCTTGACCACCAGGCATTTGACGCTGTCCTTGCAATGCAACAGGGCAGTGTCGGTGTTGGATTTCAGTTTGGTTTCTCGTCCGCCTCGGGGCGCGAAATCAGCGGTTATGACGACCTTTGCGTCACTGCCGTTGATCCGCGCGCCCAAAGCGTCCGGGGAGAACCCTGCAAAAACAATTGAGTGAATGGCCCCGATGCGCGCGCAGGCCAGCATTGCATATGCGGCCTCCGGGATCATGGGCAGGTAGATAACGACACGGTCGCCTTTGGCCACGCCAAGGTCCTTCAGGACGTTGGCCATTTTGCAGACCGAAGTGTGAAGGTCGGCATAGGTGATGTGCAGCGCATCTTCTTTTCCGGGGTCATCCGGTTCCCAGATGATCGCGGTTTGATCCCCACGCGTTTCGAGGTGACGGTCGATGCAGTTGGCCGATACGTTCAGCGTGCCGTCTTCGAACCAGCGGATGTCTATGTTTCCGGGCTCGAATGACGTGTTCTTTACCTTGGTAAATGGTTTGATCCAGTCGATCCGCTGACCTTCCCTGGCCCAGAACGCGTCCGGGCTGGAAATGGACTGAGCATACATCTCGGAATAGCCTTTGGCTGTCACATGTGCGGTGGAGATGATGTTGGCGGATGGTGGATGGCTTTGGGTTTCGAAAGCGTCGATTTTGGTCATGTTGGCCTCTCCTCCACGTGTGCAGCTTGATGGGACAATTCCCGGCAAACTGGCGATGCGTGCAGTATAGAAAGGCCGTCAGCAGCTGGACCTGTTTGGCGAGCCAAGCTGTCATTTCTTGAAAATTTATTGCAAGTTGAGATGGCTGAGCGTGTAAAAAAAATTACAAACTTGAGTTTTGCGCTTGATTATCAGCCCGTTAGCGGTGACCGCTTTGTCGACAGAGGCAGATTCCAGTATGCAATTGTATACCGCTAACAGTCATCAATCGGTCAGCGTGCGGTGTGACAAGTTGTCATCCGCACTGCTATGTCCTTCCCATACCGATGGGAACACGATCGGGAAACGGGCCCGGCGCCTGCGGTTTTTGAGCTGATTCTCACTGTGCAGATCTCGTTTGCACGCAGAACAACCAAAAGACAGCAAGCAGGCCACGAGATGCGCCTGTAGTTGGAATAATCCCCGGGAGTGGCAGCCCACCCGGCCTTTGAATGCGGATAGGTTTTGGGTGGATACCGATTTGAGTTTTCAGCCACCCGTCAGGTTATCTGCGGTCGGTTCATCAAACGACGGACCTTCGGATCGGTTTCATCAATCAGAGTGCTATACTATCGGACGACGAATTCCGCATGAAGCGCCCCGGCCGCTTTAATGCTTTTGAGGATGTCGATCATATCCCGAGGCGCGACACCCAGCGCGTTCAGGCCCGCAATAACCTCTGATAGTGAAGTACCGTCTGGTATTTCGGCCAGACCGATGCCTTCGTCATCTTGAATGTCTGCGGTTGTGCGCGGCACCACAACTGTCGCACCTTCCGCGAATGGGTTGGGCTGCACTGCAAGAGGCTGTTCCTGAATGCGAAGTGTCAGATTCCCCTGAGAGACAGCGACCCGAGAGATTCGAACGTCGTCCCCCATAACAATTGTACCGGATCGCTGGTCAACCACGACTCGCGCCTTGCGTTCTGGCTCTACGGTGATGTTTTCAACCCGACCAATGGCGTGGGCGACAGAGCGCATGCGGGCGCTGGCGATGTTCAGGCTGACGGTGCCAGAATCCAGCATTGTCGCGACGCCGCGCCCAAAGTCAGCGTTGATTGCCTCTTCAATGCGCGAAGCTGTGGTGAAGTCTGCATCTCGCAGCGCCAAACGGACATCCGTCAAACTGCTTAACTCAAACTCGATCTCGCGCTCGACCCGTGCTCCGGAAGGAATAACCCCTGCCGTGGGTACCCCTTGGGTCACGCGAGCGCCGTCTCCTTCTGCGACCGCGCCACCAGCGATGATGGTGCCTTGGGCGACGGCATAAATCTGGCCATCCGCGGCATTCATCGGAGTCATGATAAGCGTGCCGCCCAAAAGACTCTGGGCGTCGCCGATAGCTGAGACTGTCACGTCAATTTGTGACCCGCTTCGGGCAAATTGCGGAAGTGTCGCAGTCACAAAAACAGCGGCCACGTTTTTAGGCCTGAACTGCTCGCCCGTGACGTTCACTCCAAGCCGCTCAAGGATGTTCGTCATGATGTCTTCGGTGAAGGGGGCATTTCGCAACCCGTCACCCGTTCCATCCAGACCGACGACCAGGCCATAACCGACAAGGTCATTGCCGCGCACACCGTCAAACTCCACAAGATCCTTGATCCGAACAGGGCCCGCGGTTGCGGACTGGACACAAAGAACAATCAAAATTGTCGCAAGAACCCATTTCATCGGATGAAATTCACAAATGACATGTCGGACATACGGGCGGTCACCGTGTATAGGCTTTGAAGTTGAAATTGTACCGCCTCCAATTCTGTAGCTGCCTCATAGGGATCAACGCGAAGCAAGGCAGCCTTCGCCATCAAAAGTGCGTTTTCCTCAGTTGCGTTTCGGGTTGACACAGCGTCGATCCTCGCTTGAGAAGACCCTACTGATGCGCGGATCGCCGTGAGGTCGGTCTGTACCTGGAACAAGCCTTGGGCGGAGTCCCGCAGCAAGCCTTGCCTTTCTGAAGTGCCGAACCCGAAGGTCGCATCCTTACTGATCACGCCAATCGAGACATTCATCAGAATATCGCGCAGTGCAGCATTGTTGGCCGTGACGTCGACCGCAACGGTTTCGTTGTCACCGACCCGAAAGGGCACAAGAGGCTCGTCGGTTCCCGTGTACGCAACGGCGGCGAAACCCAACGGGTCGTTGAACCAGTCAGCGGCTTGTGACTTCAGTTCATCCGGTGTTGTCGCTGTGGCCGTCGCGATGCGCAGTGCGTCGAGTATGACGTCCACACTCTCTAGTGCGCTGCGGTCTGTTGCGCGCCCGGCAAAGACACTGCGTCCGCCGGACGTTGTGTTCAATGCGCTGACAATTGTTGCCATCTCCGTCTCTGCATCATTCGAAAACTGATCCAGGACAGCACCGTATGCGTTGTTCGGCATGGCAAAAAAGATTGAACTCAGCCGCTCGACGCTCGTGTTCACCAGTTCAAGTGCGGCCTGAGAAGCGTCAGCAAACTGCGCTGCCTCCACGGTCGCAACACCGTAACCCGTCAGCGCTTGCAGGCCGTTTTCAATATCGGACAAGTACCCGGTGTTTCCGGCAAGAACCGACTTGACGTCGCTCACCTGCCCGCTGGCGACTTCTTCGGTCACGCGCGAAAAGTCGGCCTGCAATTCCGCCCCACGCCGTTGCAGCATAAATGTTTGAGCGAGGTCACCAAGAGAAAAACTGTTCATGCTCAGATCCTTAGAAGTGTGTCGAACATTTCATCGACTGTTTCAATCACTCTCGCGTTCGCGGCATAGGCTTGTTCGATTACCATGAGGTTCTGGAGTTCCACATCCGTGTCGACGCCATTGGCCAGTTCGATTTCACTGAGTTCGTAGTATTGTGCCGAAGCGAAGCTTAGCTGCTGATCCTCTCTCAACCTGTAGGACCCGATTTGTGAAGACAGGCCGGTTGTTACACCCGCGGCGGACAGCGGCGCCGCTCCGTATGATCCTGACAACGGAACACGGGTGTCAGTGAGCGCATCTGCCAGTGCATTCAATAGCGTTGCGTCGCCTGAATTTCCCGGCGCAACTGCGCCAAGCCCATCTCTGAGCCGCCATGTCTCGCCACCGGCCGTGGGATCAACAAGCGCGTTGAGGGAGAGTCTGCGCGCCAGCCCAAGTTCCAGAGTCGGGTCCAGCGCAGCGCCTTGGTCTGTGAACAGGCCAGGCTGACCCGGTGCCAGACTTGGATCAACTGTGCCTGATTCAAACCGTTCAATCATGTCGCGGGCCAGCGCATCGATTTGCGTTTGCGCTTCTGGGGCCAGTTCATCGCGAATTTCGAATTGCGCGCCCAGTGTTCCACCATGCAATCGACCATTGGCGGAAGTTGTGTTGACGGAGAATCCGTTCACGGTCAGCCCGGAAAGACTGCCATCTGATACGGACATGAATTCGTTTACAATGTTGGAAGGTTCAAACCCGATCTCGGCTGCGCGTCCGTCCAACAGGATTCCGCCGCCGGTCGAGTAGAGTGCGATTGTTCCGTTGTCCCTGTCCACCACTCTCACAGGCACGATCTCACTGATCTCATCGATCAAAACCCGTCTTTGATCCAACAGCCCGGACGTGTCGTTCTGCTGCGCCTTTGATGCGGTTATGCTGGCGTTGAGTTGTTGGACACCTTGCAGGGCCTGGTTCAAGCGGTCGACTTGCGCAGCGATACTGCGATCGGCGTCGGTACGTGCGGCCTGGATGCCGTCGCCAATGGAATTGATCGAATTTGCCAGATCGCGCGCGCTCAACGCAGCGGAGTCGAGCCGTTCGACGGCATCTGGCCGACTGCTTGCCAGTATCAATGTGCTTTCCAAACCTGCCAGTCGCCCGGACAAGGAGTCTTGCTGGTCAGGTGTCCCAATGAAATCCTCGATCCGATTCAGGTATTCGGACGTTGTCGCCCGGTAACCAAATTCCGCGCCGGCGAGACGGCGATCGGCAATGACCTGCATGTCGATTTGACGGACGACGCCGTTGATCTGCACGCCGCCGATGTTGCCGACAGTGGAGGAAGACACCGACAGGGTGCGCCGCGCATATCCCGGCGTCAAAGCATTCGCTATGTTGTTGGACACCAACCCGGATGCCCGACTGGCCGCTTGCAGGCCGGACATTGCCGAATTGAGAGCGCTTGAAATGGTCATGGAGCAAGCCTTTGTATGGTGCGTGGACGATCAGCCACGCCTGATTACCGCTTGATGTTTGTGGTTTCCTGCAACATCTCATCAACAGTCTGAATGACTTTGGCATTTGAGGAATAGGCGCGCTGGGTCTGAATCATGGCCGTCAGTTCACTGGCAACGTCCACCGCAGACTCCTCGCGTGCAAAGGAAACGATGTCTCCGGTCGGGCCGTCACCCGCATCCCAAAGAAAAAAGCTGCCGCTTTCTGGCGAGGGCAGGTACGTCTGCTGATCAAGTGCAACCATTCCGTTTGGGTTTGGAAGGTCAACCAGCGGTATCTGGTAGATCGTACGGTTGATGCCTGTATCAAAAAAGGCTGTCACAAAGCCGTTTGCGTCCACTTCGACATTCGTCATGTTGCCCACCGGCGATCCATCTTTCGAGATGGAGACTGGCGCGAAACTGTCAGACAGCTGCGTGATGCCGTCATTGTCACCCAGCGTACCGATATTGATTTCCAGCGGTCCACCTTCTGCAGCGACGATCAAGCTGCCCGTCGTCGCGTCATAAGTTCCGCCACCGACTGTGGTCACGCTGGCAAGCGTCCCGCCTGAGGTGCGACTGTTGTCGAAAGTCAGGACATACTCCCCCACAACCGCATCATTCAGGGCCGAGTCGGTCATCTGCATCGTCCACTCATTTGAAGACCCAGTGGCCGGAACAGTCGGGGTAAAACTGATATCGATGTTTTCCGAGGTTCCCAGATTGTCAAAGTACTCGACCGACAGGTACTGGATTTCCCCAAGTGATCCGGCGTCGGTGTCTGTTGCGGGCAAGTTCACACCCAGAGACAATTGCGTGGTGGGTTCACCAGAGAACTGGTTGACGTTGATCTGGACTGGTTCCAGGCCGTCCGACGTGTCTCGGGGGAATGTCGGGACGGTCCCGTCCGGCAGTGCTGGCCACCCAAGCAAAACCAACCCGGAGTCAGACACCAGATATCCGTCCGCATCGGTGCGGAAAGACCCTGTTGTCGTCAGATTCATGGTTGGCATGCCATTTGATACTTCGATCTCACTGGCTTGCGCGACTGGCAACATACCACGTCCACGCACCGCAAGATCGGTCGCATTCGACGTGGAAACCAGAGAACCGCTTTCGTCAATGAGGCGCTGCGTGGTTGCCCGGACCCCACCGGCAGAGTACGTGCCACCGCTTGACGAGATCACCAGCGAGCTGAAATCCGTTTGCACGCGTTTGTATCCGTATGTGGATGAATTCGCGATGTTGTCCGAAATCGACGCCAGGCGCGTTGCGTTGGACTGAAGACCCGCAACACCTGCATTAAGCGAAGAAGAAATGGTCATGGACACGCCTTTCTGCTGTATCAACCAAAGTTGATCTACAGATACGTGCGCTCACTTAACGTCGGACTAACAGATACAATTCGAGGTATTCACTCCAAGATGGTCATTCTCTCAACAGGATGACTTCGAGTCGGTTGTTGCGGACAGCCATTGGGTTGCGCACCACGGCGGGTTCGCGATCGGCATGACCAGTAACACGCTTGATGCGATTGGGCGGGACACCCGCCTCCTGCAGCAACACACGCAGTACTGTTGCCCGATCCGAGGAGCGATCCCAAGTGCGGTTGCTTGCCAGAACGACAGGTTCTGCCGCAACATGGCCGCTGATGGCAATCCCGTTCGAAACCGTACGCCCGGCGTCCGCAATCAGATCAGCAAGCCCCAGCAACATACCTGTGGGTGTATTTGTTCCGGGTTCAAACAAACGGGTCTGCTCGGTCGCAAACAGTTCAATGACCAGCCCCTCATCGGTCTGGCGTGTCGTGATATGGCGCAGTTCGTTCTCCATCACCTGAGACTCGCCACCATGGCCGGTCAGCAGGGCTTCGAGCGAGGTGAAAACCTCGTCTTGCGCATCACCAGCACCATCTTCGGCCATGCCGGATGC
Source organism: Pseudomonadota bacterium (assembly GCA_038529225.1). Classification (GTDB taxonomy): domain Bacteria; phylum Pseudomonadota; class Alphaproteobacteria; order Rhodobacterales; family Rhodobacteraceae; genus Tateyamaria. The sequence continues at coordinate 13,957 of JBCBDZ010000007.1, forward strand.
ACCGCGCGACTTGTCGGACTCGGTCGGTCTGTCAGCTGAAGCGCCGATACCGTTTTGCGGCAGCGTGTCTTCGGAAAAAACGGAGTCTCCGCCGAAATTGCCTTCGCCACCGCCGGACGTACGACTGATTGGGATCGTCGGAGAAAAGTAGTCTGACAGCCCCTTGCGTTGTTGTTCAGTGGTCGCGTTCAGCAACCACATCAGCATAAAGAACGCCATCATTGCGGTGACAAAATCGGCGTAGGCCACCTTCCATGCGCCGCCATGATGGCCATCGCCACCAGAGACTTTCTTCCGCTTGATAATGATTGGCCGCGCGTTGGCTTGCACGCTCATATCCCAAACCTCTTTTTCACCCAGGATTGGTGTAACCGGGACGAGGTTTCATCGCCCTTAACAGATACAATTGTGCTGATTTCGCCGATCAACGCATGGCGCCGGCTAGGTTTTGTCCGGCACCATCTTGCCCGTCAGGTGGTTCGTTCCCCGGGCCTTGGCCAACGTGACCTGTTTCTGACGTTCGCGAAACCGTGCTTTGTCAGCCTCCGATGTCTCACGGGCACAGTGATGGCAACTGACCCCCTGTTCGTATTCAGGACGGTCACGATCGGCAGGAAGGATCGGGCGGCGACAGGCGTGGCATAGCAAATGCGGACCCACCTCCAACCCATGTCCAACGCTGACCCTGCCATCAAAGACAAAGCACTCGCCTTGCCAGGCGCTATCCTCTTGCGGCACGTCTTCCAGATATTTCAGGATGCCACCCTTCAGGTGATAGACGTCCTGGACTCCTTGGCTGAGCAGATAGTTGGTGGATTTTTCGCAGCGGATGCCCCCCGTGCAGAACATCGCCACTTTCTTGTTGTGAAACCGGTCCTTGTTGGCCTCCCACCACTGTGGGAACGCGCCAAAGCTGGTGGTTTTGGGATCGATGGCACCTTCGAAGGTGCCGATGGCGACTTCGTAGTCGTTGCGGGTGTCTATAACCGCAACATCGTCGCGCGCGATCAGATCGTTCCAGTCCGCTGCCTCTACATAGTGCCCGGTGCGCGCGGCAGGGTCCACATCGGGCTGCCCCATCGTGACGATCTCACGCTTGAGACGCACTTTCATCTTGCCGAATGGAGGCGTTTGGCTGTGGCTTTCCTTGTGCTCAAAGTCTGCGCATCCGGGCAGTGCGCGGATGTGGGCGAGGACCGCGTCAATACCTGCCCGCTGGCCGGCGATGGTGCCGTTGATCCCTTCGGGGGCCAGAAGAAGTGACCCCGTCACGTCATGTTCCGTGCTCAACGCCAAGAGCGGCGGTTTCAGCGCAGCCGGATCGGCAAAGCGCGTGAAGTGGTAAAGGGCAGCAATTGTGAACATGGGGCCTCAGATAGGGCAAGCAGCAACACTTGTGCAAGGGTTGGGTCGAATGCGATGAAGGGTCTGTGACCTATACCGGAGAATTCGCAAATGACCCGTGCCCTGATCGTGATAGATGTCCAGAACGACTTTTGCCCGGGCGGCGCCCTTGCGGTTCCGGAAGGCGATCAAATCGTAGCGGGCATCAACGCGCTGATGGAAGAGGCCGACGCGGTTGTACTGACACAGGATTGGCACCCCGCCGGGCATTCCTCTTTTGCCAGCAGTCACGCGGGGCACGCGCCCTACGACGTAATGGACATGCCGTACGGGCCCCAGGTTCTGTGGCCGGTTCACTGTGTTCAAGGGTCGGGCGGCGCGGCCTTTCACCCTGACCTGAATGTGGATCGCGCCGACATGATCGTGCGCAAAGGGTACCGGTCCGGGATCGACAGCTATTCCGCGTTTTTCGAGAATGATCACAGCACGCCGACAGGGCTTGAAGGATATCTGCGGACGCGGGGCATCACCGAGTTGACGCTGGTGGGACTGGCGACTGATTTCTGCGTCAACTTCTCGGCAGTGGACGCGGCAAAGTTGGGGTTTGACGTGACGGTGCGCAACGGGTTGTGCCGGGCCATTGATCTTGACGGATCGCTGGCCGCAGCACGAGACGGGATGAAAGCTGCTGGGGTGACGCTGGCCTGATGCCTAGGCCGGCTTCAGCTTGTTCACTTCCTTTACCAACTCTGTGACGTTCTTGGCTTCGGCCTTGAGCATCTTGACGGACTTTTTGATCAGCGCCTTTGCCTTCTTGACGCCACTGGTAATGCCGCCGACCTGGGCAATCCACTTGAAAACGAGCTGAAGCATCATCTTCACGGCGTCGATGACCTTCAGAACAATTTCGATCGGGTTGATGATTACGAGAACCTCATGAACTTTGGTGACGATGAGGCGAAACACCTTTGCCAGCCGGGCGACCATCGCCTTGACGGCCTTGAACACCTTTTCGGGAGTTTTCAGAGACTTTTTGATGAAGGCGAGCATTTTCGTCGCCATCTTGATCGCGACAATCGTGTTCTTTTCGACAAACGCTACAATCGTCAAAAGCCTTTCTCCGGCCTTGATCACGCTGTCGACGGCCGCCTTCCCCACCGTCTTTGCGATCTCCTTGGCGGACTTCTTGAGATTTGCCAGAAACCCTTTCAGCGACATCATCACGGGTTTGATTTTGATCAGGACGTTTCGGAAAAACTCAAAAAGACGCGCGTGAATTCGCGCAACCTTGGTCTGTACAGGTACGAGGGGGTTGTCGGCCTCTGCCATGAAAATTCCCTTTCAAATATGCAACAGAATAAAAGTTGATCTGGCGATTATGGCATCAAAGTGCAGCGAAATGCCCTCGAATGCAAGTTTGCGGGTCTCGGCCGATGTTCCGGCGTGCTCTTGCTCCGGGCTGCGCGAGTTGGCACAACGGCCCGGCGCTGAACTGGAAAAGAGCCCGCCATGGTCGATATCGCCACCCGCGTCTGGAACCACAAGTGGAAAATCGATCCGATTGTACGCTCGTTGATCGACACCGATTTTTACAAGCTGCTGATGTGCCAATCCGTGTTTCGCAACAAGCCAGACACCCAAGTGACGTTCAGCCTGATCAACCGGTCGACGCACGTGCCCCTGGCCAGGCTGATTGATGAAGGCGAATTGCGTGAGCAATTGGACCACATCCGTTCCCTGTCCCTCAGCCGGGGGGAAAGCACGTGGATGCGCGGCAACACGTTTTACGGCAAGCGCCAGATGTTCACGCCCGAATTCATGGACTGGTTCGAAACCCTGCGCTTGCCGCCTTATCATCTGGAGCGGCGAGGGGATCAGTACGAACTCACCTTCGAAGGGTCATGGCCCGAGGTTATGCTTTGGGAAATTCCGGCTCTTGCGGTTCTGATGGAGTTGCGGGGGCGTGCTGTTCTGAACACGATGGGCCGGTTCGAGTTGCAGGTGCTTTATGCCCGGGCGATGACCAAGCTGTGGGAAAAGATCGAGCGTTTGCGCATCCTTGATGGCCTGCGTCTGGCCGATTTTGGCACGCGGCGGCGGCATAGCTTCCTGTGGCAAGACTGGTGCGTTCAGGCGATGGGCGAGGGGTTGGGAAGTGCGTTTGCCGGGACGTCCAATTGCCTGATTGCCAAGAACCGCGACCTTGAGGCCATTGGCACAAACGCTCACGAGTTGCCGATGGTGTATTCGGCGCTGGCCAAGGATGACGCGGCTCTTGCCCGCGCTCCATACGACGTTCTGAGTGACTGGCACGAAGAGCACGATGGCAACCTGCGGGTGATCCTGCCTGACACCTATGGCACCAAGGGATTTCTGGACGCCGCACCCGACTGGTTGGCGGGCTGGACCGGCATCCGCATCGACAGTGGGGATCCGGCGAAAGGTGCCGAGACCGCGATCAACTGGTGGAAGGCGCGTGGTGAAGACCCGCGTGAAAAGCTAGTGATCTTTTCGGATGGTTTGGACGCCGACAAGATCATCGAACTGCACACCCAGTTCTCGGCCCGGGTGCGCGTTTCTTTCGGTTGGGGCACCATGCTGACCAACGACTTCAAGGGGCTGACCCATGATGACCGCCTCGCACCATTCTCATTGGTCTGCAAGGCAGTGTCGGCCAATGGGCGCGCCACCGTCAAGCTGTCGGACAATCCCAACAAAGCCATGGGCCCGGACGCCGAAGTCGCGCGATACAAACGCGTCTTCGGCGTTGGAGCACAAGCGTCGCTGGCTGTGGAAGTTTAGGCAGCTGCTGAAAAGCGCGCGAAACGATTGGACAGAACATGCGGGCCAAAAACACGTGGCGTGATCTGAACGACGGGTCTGGCCGGTCTGCGATGGGCTGTCTTTGCCGAACCGGCCCTGTGGTCGTTTGAACACACATTTCCGAAACAAGGCAAATGTGGCCAGATCTGGGCAGTTTGCCGCAAAGTGGCCACATTTGCTTCCTACGCCTCGGACAACAAAACTCAAAAAATCTGAGGCAGGCACAATGAAACGCATTACCATTCTATTCTCGTCGTTGTCCGTGATGGCGATTGTTGGGGCTTGTGGCCCCGCCAATGAAATCACCGCACGCGCAGCCCTTGACCCGCTGAGCTTTCGCGAGAACCCGAACGCGACTGCGATCGAGATACAAGCAGACGCGTTGCAGCAGATGACGGATCAGTTGGCGCAGGACTCTTCACTGCCGCGCGCCTACAACAGCGCCCTCGTGTCTTGCGGCGTGGCGATCTTTGCTCCGGCCAAGGGCACCGGCTGCAACTTTGGCGGTGAGCGTCGCGCGATGCTTTGGAGTGGGCGTGAGCGGGAGGTCGAACTGGTTCCGGCGGTTGCGCTGGTCGACGATATTCAGGACATCAGCGGTCAACTGGATGCCGTTGAAACTAGCTTGCCGGCTCTGATTGCGCGGCAGGATGATGCACTTGCCGATCTGACCGCGCGTCGCGACGCAGGTGTCGTTTCCGAGGCAGCGTTCAACGCAGAGATTGCGGCGATCAAACAGGTCCGCACACGGGTCGATGCTGCGTTGGCTGCGACGGCCACTCAGGCCGAACAGGCGAATTTCAACATGCAGACTGCCAGCCAGCGTGGGCAGTCCGGGCTTGACTGGCATTTGAGCGCGACAGCAGAACTGGCCCGGGAAGCACAAGTCGCGCGCGCGCAACTTGGACTGCTGGAACAGACAGCGCCGGTTGTTCAGGATTACGTCGCATCCAACGCGCCGGTCTTTGTCTCGGCTGACCAACTCACTTTCTTGCCGCGTCCGGGTGAGTTGCGCTGAAACGGCTGCGTTGGCGTTCGCGCCAGATGATCAACAGACCCCCGGCGGCGATCAGCAAGGCGCCGGGGAACAGGTCATCGACAGGCTTTTCGTCAAAGAACAGCCATCCAAGCCCGAAGGCCAGTGGGATGCCAAAGTAGCTGAACGGGGCGAGATTGCTGGGTTCGGTCATGCGGTAGCTAACGACCAGCAGTAAAACGGCGGTTCCGCCGAAGGCGCCCATGGCTGCAATCCACCCCAAATCACCCCAACTTGTAACCGGGCTGAAGCCACCAAAGGCCATAGCCAGGAAAATTGACCCGACAAGCGCGGCGACCGACGAATAAAGATTGACGAGGGGACTGGGCACATCATCGTCCATCTGCCGCGCCTGGACCGTGACCAGGGCGTACAACGCTGCCGCAGCGAGGGGCAAGACAGCGGCGGATGTAAATGCATCCGATCCCGGCTTCATTACCAGAACCACGCCTATGAAACCGACCACAACCGCACTCCACCGAACCCATCCGACCTTTTCGCCCAGCAAGGGTACAGCCAACGCGGTCATGAACAGGGCATTGGCATAGGTGATGGTGGTGGCCGTGGCAAAAGCCATCAGCCCGAGGGACATGTAGAAAAACAGTTGTGCAAACGTCACGACCCCTCCCCGCATCAGGGCCAGTTTCCACTGGCGTATGCGCAACCTCCGGCCCGTTGCATGCCACTGCGGAGACAGGCTGAGGGCGATCACGGCCGGAATAATCCCGAACAGATTGCGCCACGCAGACAATTCCGCCGCCGAATAAGTGCCCGACAGATGCTTGATCACCAGACCCATCGCGTCAAACAGGGTCAGGGCAACAAGGCTGAGAACGATGGCCAGGCCGGTGCGGTCAGTAGGGCGCAAGAGGAACTCGGTTTGATGAAAGAGTGTTTGACGGTGACGTTACGCTGTTTGTCGCCGGTGTCACGCAACGACTGTGCACACACTGGCGAATGATTGGGAGCGTTACTATCGAATTCCAGTCAACCGGCCCTCGCACCTCAATCGGTTTTTGCTGCTAGCTTTCGGGATCCACACGGCCGCGCATCGCTTTGACCTCTCCGCGCACTTTCTTGGCTTTGAGCCTGCGCTTTTTTGACCCCAGAGTCGGGCGCGTGGCGATGCGCTTTTTCGGCGCAACCAGCGCCTTGTCGATCAGTTCTACCAGTCTTTTACGGGCAATTTCGCGGTTGCGGGCTTGCGAGCGCGTTTCGTCACACTGGATGATGACAGCACCTTCCTGAGTCCAGCGTCGTCCTGCCAGCCGCTTGAGCCGGGTCTTTACCGGGCCGGTCAGGTTGGGCGAGCGTGCGGCCTCGAAACGTAACTCGACGGCCGTGGCCACCTTGTTCACATTCTGCCCGCCGGGTCCCGACGCGCGCACAAAGCTTTCGGTCAGTTCCCAGTCCTCGATCGCAATGGTGTCGTTGATCCGCAACATGTTGCTTTGATACCGCCTTGGGCAACATAGAAAAAGGGCCGCCCTGTCAGGCGGCCCTTCTCGAAATGTTTCGGAGGTTGTGTCGGTTAGGTCAACCGACCAACTTGGCGGTCTGCGCCGCGCGGGGCTGCCTTAGCAGGCGACCTCCCAAGTTGTTCCGACACCTCTCTCCAATACCTTTCTTGACACTGGATCACCTCCTTTTCATTTGTTGAACTCACACACAGCTTTGCACAGCTGTCTGATAAGTCAACGCATTTCAGCAGGTGTGGCAACGCGCGCAGTGATTGCCCGAAAAGGTGCCAATGCAATAAGCGCCAGCGTGAGTTTCACACCCCAGTCAGCAATGGCCAGAGACACCCAAAGCGGTGCCATGGGGCCAAAACCGAGGATTGGCAAAACCTCTCCCGCCCAGGAGACGTCATTGCCGGGTTCAAGAAATGTGAGGCTCGCCGAGAAGGCGATGGTAAAGAACAGGGCTGTGTCGACAGTGCTTCCGATGAGTGTCGAGACCAGTGGCGCCTTCCACCACGCGCCGTTGCGCAGAGCCGAAAAGATACCCACGTCCAGCAGTTGTGCAGTCAAAAATGCGAGGCCGGATCCTATGGCGATGCGGAAGGTCACAAGCGGCCCAAATTCGCCCATGATTTGCGTACCGACCAGCGAACAGAACACGCCGACGACAAAGCCGACAAATACGACGGTGCGTGCTGGACCCGCTCCATAGACGCGGTTCATGATATCCGTCACCAGAAATGCAAGCGGATAGGTGAACGCCCCCCAGGTCAGCCAGTTGCCGAACAGGTATTGGACGAGGATGTTGGAGGCGACCACGATGGCGGCCATGGCAATGATGCCGGGAAGATGTGCGCGTGTCATTTTGTATGCCCGTTTTAGCAAGGTTTCGGCGACTTGGTTCGGATCCGAACCCGGGCCTCTTAGTCGCAGGTGGCATCACCTGCAAGGGTTTCCGTCACGGCGTATTCGACCAACTCGCTGGTCTGTATGGACAGAAAGTTGTTGTCCGAGACCATCGATACACACGTCGCTCCGCTGCGGGATGTCCAAACCGACAGCCCTTCAAGGTTGTCATGGGTACCAAGCCTCGTCTCCAGAACTGTCTCGGCTTTTGGCTCAGGCACGTCGAGCGTGACACGGCGGATACGCGTGCGAAACCCAAGTGCCGAAAATGCGCGTTCCAGAATGTAAAGCCGACCGTCCGGACCCACATCTGCCCCCGTAGGTTGAAAGCCACCGTTGCGGGGCAGATAGGCTGCGATGTCCCAGACCCCGTCTTGAAAGCGATGGATCGGGAAGGCGCCTGTGCGCTTGGGCGGATTTTCGGGCAAGGTCAGCAGTGCGCCGTCCGATGTGATTGCCAAAGCCTCAAGTGCGCCGTTCGTTGGAAAGGCGGTAAACGCGCGAGGCGTGAACAGAACCTCTCCGTCCAAAGTGCTGATACTTGCCGGGTCTTCATAGCTGAGGAACGTCGTGGCGCTGCTGGTCGCCAGCCCTTCGGTATCCCACTTCGGGTAGGGCAGATCAACGGACCGGACGTTGCTGATCCGACCGCCGCTTTTGGTCCGCTCAATGGTTAAACGGTGTCCGGTTCCGCGGTCCGACAGCACAAAGGCGGCCTGACCGTCCTGCTCGACCTCGATCGCGGATATGCCGCCCAGGTTTTCCAGCGGGATGGTTCGCAGGAAGGTGAGCGGGTCAGCCAGCGACGCGGAGGCAGAGAGGATCAGCGCGACGCTAAGACGCCAGCGCATTGTTGGGGCAAGTCGGCGACCCGCAATTCGCGGCGGGGTGCTGGGGCAGGTGCATTTGGATCACGTGGCCGCGGTGGGGGCGGGTTCAGGATATCGTCGACCCATTTCTGCGCGTCTGCACAGCCATCCCCGCGTGGGGGCGGATCCTGATCGACACACCCCCGCGCCCCGCGCGGGCAGGCGAGACGCACGTGGAAATGATAGTGATGCCCGTACCACGGACGGATCTTGCGCAACCACCGTCGATCCCCCTTGGCGTCCTTGCACATCTGAACCTTGGCCCCCGGGAACACGAAGATACGGGCGGTGCGTTTGTCCTTGGCTGCGGCCTTGATGATGCGGTGATGCGCCCGGCTCCAATTGTCGTTTACAAATGCGCCCTTGGCCCTGCGCAGCGAGATCGAAGAAATGTTTTCGCGGGTGTTGCGCGACAAATTCATACGGGATGCGGGAAGCATCCAGATGTCTATGTCCAGTCCCATCTGGTGGCTGCGATGCCCTGACAGCATCGGCCCCCCGCGTGGCTGGCTGATGTCCCCGATATACAGGCCCTTCCAACCCGGTTGCTTGGCGGCCTCCCTGGACAGGTCCTTGACGAAATCAATGGCTTCGGGATGCCCCCAGTTGCGATTGCGCGACAGGCGCATCGCCTGCCATGTCGGACCTGTTTCAGCCAGCTGAACCGCACCCGCGATGCACCCTTTTGCATAGCTGCCAAAGGGTGCTGCCTGTTGGGCAGATGCGGCGCGCTTGGCCCCGAACTCCTGCTTGGCCAGTGGTTGCGCCGCGACTGGCAAGGCCAGAACCACCGCAAGGATCAGGGCGAGGGGATTTCGGATTTTGACCATTTGGCGTGGTCTCCTTCTGGGTGCACGTAGCGCAACAGGAACAGCCCGAGGACAAACAGCGCAATAACCGGAATGTAGCCCAACTGGGCGCTCCCTGTCAGCGTTGAAAACAGCCCGATGAGAAACGGCGCCAAAAAGGCGGTCGCCTTGCCAGACAAGGCGAACAGGCCGAATGCCTCCGTTGGACGTTCCGGATGTGTGTGGCGCACCATCATCGAGCGGGACGCGGAATAGATCGCCCCACCCGCGCCGCCAATGGCCGCGCCGCAGACATAGAACACGATGTCTGGCAAGGCCGAGCCTTCGGGTATGTCGATTACTCCAAACAGGCTTTCGCGATCCATGCCGACGATAAAAATGCACACAAGGATCAACACGTAGCAGCAAACCTGGATCACGGGTTTTGGCCCGCGGCGTTTGTCAAAAAAGCCGCCGATCTGTGTAACCACAGCGGCGGTGATGGCTCCGACGATCCCAAAGATGAGGATCTGCATGATTTCCCATCCCAGCACGAGGCGCGCGTAAACGCCTCCGGCCGCATAAAGCGCGTTCAGAGCGTCCCGGTACAGCATCGAACCGATCAGGAAATTCAGAAGCGATTTTCGCTGCCATGCCCCACGCAGGGACTGTTTGAGGTCGGACATCGCATCAGCAACTCCGCCCGTGCGATTTGGTGTGTGCGGTTCCCGGACCCAGACAAAGAAGGGGATCATGAAGATGGCAAACCAGATCGCGATGAACGGGCCGACCGACCGGAAATCTTCGCCAGTTTCGGGATCAAGGCCGAAAACCGGTGCAAGTCCGGCAATTGTTGTTCCATCGCCTTTGTTCACGAACAGGATGAGCATGATGAACAGGCCCAACACGCCACCCCAATAGCCGATGGCAGCCCCATCGCCGGAAATCTTTCCGACCTCCTCCTTGGACCCAAGGCTCGGCAGGATCGCGTTGACAAAGATCAACATGAATTCGGCCGCGATGAAGGCGATGTTGAAACACAGCAGCACGAAATAGATGTTGCCGCCAGACGGGTCCGTGTACCAAAGCGCCCAGGTAAACGGCAGGTACAGTATCGCAAAGAGCCAGATCCATGGCATTCTGCGCCCGGTACTGTCCGCATAAGCGCCGATGAGCGGAGCAGTGAAGGCGATCAGCAGTCCGGCGATCGTCTGGCCCCAGAACCAGGTGGCCTGCGACGCGGCTTTGGCTGTGTCGTCATCGGCGTAGACGGTCGAGAAATACTCGTATGACACGCCAGCAAAGTATGGGCCAAAGATGAACGTCAGGCCTAGCGTGTAGAACGGTTGGGTCGCCCAATCAAAGGCCATCCAGCCCCGGATTCGTTTCTTCAGGCTGATCTCTGCCACACCCCGTCCCCCGTCTTTTTATGAACGGGACCAAAGCAGGCTGCGGCCTATGTGGCAAGCAAAGCTTTAGGCGACACTGCGCAAGGGCGCCGAGGCTGTGTCCTGCATCGGGGGCCAGGGACGCAAGGCCTCGGCCGTGATCCAGGCGGCAATCCACTCCGGTGTTGCTGGCGATGTTGCGGTTTCGCCCATGGCTTTGAGAACGCGGTCGGGTGAAACGATCCCGTTCCTGTCGGTGACGGCCGCGCGATACAGCACGTGACTGGCGCATTCCCCGTTCGTTTTCCACATCGACTGTTCAATATAGACGAACTTGTCGTCCCAACATACGGCGCGGCTGCGGGTTTCAAACCGTTCGAACATACGCAAACGGCGACGGTAGCGCACGGACGATCCGGCCATCGTCAAACCCCACTTTTGTGATCTCAGGACAGTCATCAGTCCCGCTCGGACACCCATCCCGAGCCGTCCGAGATCATAAAGCGTTAAGGCGCGTCCGTTATTCAACTCGAGGAACCCGTCAAGGTCCCATGGCCACACCATGTGATGCGAGACGTGCATGTCCGTCAGCCCAATGCCGGGTTGGCGACGGGCGATCAAGAGGTCTTTGACAAGGCGGACAAAAGGAAACATGGGGCATTACTCCTTGCTGGCCTAGATGCGGCTTTGCACCGAAACTTCAATAGGCTGGGCAAGTGACCTTGCGCCACTTCGCGCAGCGCCCTAGGTCTGGGAAAACAAAAAGGACGCCAAACATGCTGGCCATCTACCAAACGCTGCAACTGATTCTGAGCGTTGTCTACACGATCATGATCGTGCACATCATCATGAGCTGGCTGATCAGCTTTCAGGTGCTGAACCTGCACCAGCCCATCGTGGCGCAGATCTGGCAAGGGCTGAACAAGCTGCTGGAACCGATTTACCGACCCATTCGGCGGATCATGCCCGACACGCATCCGCTGGATCTGGCACCGCTTGTGGCCTTTGTCGCCCTGATTGCGTTCCGTTCCTTTATCCTGCCTGCGATTTTCGGGTTCGCCTGATCTCAGGGTCTTGTTCACAGCCCGTTAAAATGTGAGTCTGTATCAAACGAGCAGAACACATAAAATTCGACAGGGTTTTGAGACATGGAGTCCTCCATAACGGGCGCTGCCACGCTGTTGCGGGATATCTTTGGGTTTGACGATTTCCGCCCAGGTCAGGCAGACATTGTCGATGCCGTTCTGGCAGGGGAAAACACCCTTGCCATCATGCCTACTGGTGGCGGTAAATCTCTTTGTTTTCAGCTGCCTGCGGTGATGAGAGACGGGGTGACCGTCGTCATCTCGCCGCTCATCGCCTTGATGCGGGACCAGGTGCGCAGCCTGCAAGAGGCGGGCGTGGCGGCGGGTGCGCTGACATCTGGCAACACGCCTGAAGAAACAGATGCGGTTTGGACAGCACTTGAACGGGGCGAACTCAAGCTGCTTTACATGGCGCCGGAACGGCTTGGTGCGGGGTCCGCGATCGGGATGCTGCGCCGGATTGGCGTATCGCTGATTGCGGTGGACGAGGCACATTGTGTCAGCCAATGGGGCCACGATTTTCGCCCTGACTACCTTCGGATCGGTGAATTGCGGCGCGCGCTTGATGTCCCTCTTGCCGCCTTTACCGCAACGGCAGACGCTGAAACGCAGGCTGAGATTATACAAAAGCTGTTTGATGGGACGCCCCCGCGCACGTTCCTGCGCGGCTTTGATCGGCCCAACATCCACCTTGCGTTTGCAGCCAAGAACGGGCCGCGCGCACAGATTTTGAACTTTGCCAAGGCGCGCAAAGGACAGTCGGGGATCGTCTATTGCGGCACGAGGGCCAAGACCGAGACACTGGCCCAAGCCCTGCGTGAGGAAGGTCACACGGCCATTCACTACCACGGCGGCATGGAGGCCGATGACCGGCGCATCGCCGAGCGACGCTTTCAGCAGGAGGATGGGTTGATCGTGGCGGCCACGGTTGCGTTCGGTATGGGCGTGGACAAACCTGACATTCGCTGGGTCGCTCATGCTGATCTGCCCAAGAGCATTGAAGCCTATTATCAGGAAATCGGACGCGCTGGGCGCGACGGTGCGCCTGCCGAAACGCTCACTTTGTTTGGACCCGAAGACATCAAGTTGCGGCGCAACCAGATTGACGAAGGGTTGGCCCCGCCCGAACGGCGCATGGCCGATCATGCCCGACTGAACGCGCTGTTGGGTCTGGCCGAGGCGCTCGAATGTCGGCGCAAAACACTTCTGGGATATTTCGGCGAAACTGACGTGCAATGCGGCACCTGCGATTTGTGCGATCAACCCGCTGACGTTTTTGACGGAACGACCGCCGTGCGCAAAGCGCTGTCGGCGATGCTGCGCACGGACGAATGGTTTGGCGCCGGGCACCTGATCGACATCCTGCTGGGCGCGAAAACGGACAAGATCAGGCAGCGCGGGCATGACAGACTGCCCACCTATGGTGTTGGCAAGGAATACTCGAAAGGGCAATGGCAGGCCGTGTTCCGTCAGATGATGGGGCATGATCTGGTACGTCCGGACCCGGATCGATACGGCGCGCTGCGCATGACGGACGCTGCGTTGCCGATCCTGCGGGACGAGGCCAAGATTTCACTGCGGCGGGACACAATTGCCGCAGCAACAGAGCGTCGTCCGGCTGTGAAAGAGATGGTGTCGGAAGAAAACGCGCCCTTGCTCAGCGCGCTCAAGGCAAAACGGCGTGGTCTGGCCGAGGCAGCGCGCGTGCCGGCCTATGTTATTTTTCCTGACCGTACCTTGATCGAAATGGCAGAGAAACGACCCAACAACCTTGATCAGATGGCGCAGATCAGTGGTGTGGGCGCCAAAAAGCTTGAAAAGTTCGGGAGTGCCTTTCTTGAAGTGATCAACGGCGAGGCGGCAACGTTGCACCCGACCAGACGCAAACTGGCCGGGCAGGATGCTGGCGCGATTTACGACCAATTGCTTGCGGTACAGGCGGAACTGGCACGCGGGACGGATGGGACCGACAAACCCTTGAGTTGTTCGGCATCTCAGCTGGCCAAGGTTGCGCAACTGCGCGGTGGCGATAATGCAGCGATCGAGCGTTTGATTGGGGATCGCAAGGCAGCACGATTTGGGCCGGCCTTTCTGGACGTGCTGCGGGACGCGGGCTAGATCAGCACAAAAGGAATTGGGGGTGGTGATATGCTTGTGGTGATTTCTCCGGCCAAGCGGCTGGACTGGGCAGAACATGACGTTCAGACGACAGATCCGGCAATGCAGGAAGACGCCGTTCGTCTGGCCCGTACTGCGCGGAACCTGACATTGGGCAAGTTGAAAAGCCTGATGGATCTGAGTGATGATCTGGCACGGTTGAACCGCGCGCGCTTTGCAGCGTTTGAAGATGCGCCTGATGCCGAAACGACCCGCCCGGCCATGTTCGCATTCGCAGGTGATACATATCAGGGTCTCGAGGCCGGCACGCTTGCCGACAATGAGGTCGTATATGCACAGGATCATTTGCGCATTTTGTCGGGTCTTTATGGCCTGTTACGCCCGCTTGATGCGATCCAGCCCTATCGACTGGAAATGGGTAGCCGGCTCAAAACGCGGCGTGGTACGACGCTTTATGACTACTGGCGCGGAGATATTGCCAAGGCGATCAACGCGCAGGCCGAAGCCGTCGGGTCGGATGTTCTCGTCAACTGCGCCAGCCAGGAATACTTTGGTGCGGTTCCGGTCAAAACCCTCAGGCCGCGCGTGATCACACCGGTATTCATGGAAGACAAAGGGTCCGGGCCCAAGATCGTCAGCTTTTTTGCGAAACGAGCGCGTGGAGCGATGGCGCGGCATATGATCCAGAACCAGGTCCGTGATATGGAAGGTTTGCGGGCCTTTGGGGCAGACGGGTATCGGTTTCAACCGGACGCGTCTGATGATCAGCGGCTGGTATTTGTCCGCCCTTACCCCGCCTGACGCTCCGCAAGGTCATCTTGTGGCAAGGGTAGGATCGCCTCTGCCGGGCACAACTCCCTGAGTTTTGCGTGTATCTCGGGTTTGCGCAGCGGCTTGGTCAGATAATGATCAATACCGCTTGCCAGAATACCCTGATCGTCGCCGTCCATCGCATGCGCAGTCAGAGCGACGATTGGGATATGCCCACCTGCCTCTTTTTCAATCTCACGTATTTTGGTTGCAGCCTCTTTCCCGTCCATTTTGGGCATCGAGATGTCCATGAAAATCATGTCCGGTTGAAAGCTCTGGAACAGCTCGACGGCTTCCAAACCATTTCCAGCAAATTTGAGATCAATGTCGGCGTCTTTGACCATCTTGCGGAACACCAGCTGGTTGGTTTTGTTGTCCTCAGCGGCGAGTACCCGCATCTTGCGCGCGTTCGGCACAGTTGAGGTCGCGGCAGTTTCCCGATTTCCCAGCAACGGTCCAACAGACTGCAAATGAGCAAACAGGTCCGCGCGTGGCAATGGTTTTTGCAGGATTGCATGCACATGCTGCGCGCTGGGATCGTTTGCAGCGTAAGTTGTGTTGGAACTGAGCAGGATGATCGGTACGTCCGATCCCGTCGCACGAATGGCTTCGGCCAACTCCAAACCATCCATGCCGGGCATGTTGTGATCGGTCAGCACAAGATCAATCTGGTCGAGTTGTTCCAAAGCTTCCTTGGCGCTTGCGCATGTCACGACGCCCATTCCGATCTGTTCCAACTGTCGCTGCAAGATGGTGCGGTTCGCTTCGATGTCATCGACGACCAGCATGCGCCGTAACCCGTCCGGCACGGGTGGATGCGCAGGTATTTCGCCTGTGCCCAGGTCAAACGGAACCTTGAAGCCAAAGCATGAGCCCACACCGTCCTCGCTTGTGACCCACATTTCGCCGTTCATCAGGTTCACCAACCGTTGGGATATCGCAAGACCCAGCCCTGTGCCATCAAACTGGCGGTTTCGTTCGTTTTCGACCTGATTGAACTCGCCAAAGATGTGATTGATCTTGTCTTCGGGAATGCCGATTCCGGTGTCTTCAATGGCAATGTTGACGACGGCGTGCCCGTTCTCGAGGTCGGGAACACCAGTCACCCGGACCAGCACATGACCTTCAGACGTGAACTTGACTGCGTTGCCCATAAGATTGGTCAAAACCTGACGTATGCGCCCGGGATCGCCGACATAGACAGTGGGTAGGAAGAGGTCGTAATCCACCAGCAAGGTCAGGTCCTTTTCCCGGGCGGATGGCTGCAGCAGCATGATCACATCATGGATACAGCGTTCAAGATCGAAGGGTTCGGGATGCAGTTGCAGTTTTTGCGCTTCGATCTTGGAATAGTCGAGCACGTCGTTGATGATGACCAGCAATGCTTCGCCGGAGTTCCTGATCGTTTCCACGTAAAGCTGCTGTTCCTCGCTCAACCCGGTGTCGCTTAGCAGTTCGGCCATGCCAACGACGCCGTTCATGGGCGTGCGGATCTCGTGGCTCATGTTGGCAAGAAACGCGGATTTTGCGCGACTGGCAGCCTCAGCTTCGGCGCGGGCGGTCTTCAGTTGTTTTTCATATCGGACCGCTTCGGTGATGTTCAGGCCAAGCGATACGATATCGCCGCCATGGCCGCGTCGATCAACGAGTTTGATGTACTGGTCGTTCCAGAGGCGGACGGTGATTGGTTCAGGCTGCGGCTGCATCCAGCGTTCCGTCATCAATTCGCGCCATGACTCCGCGGTCAACTTGCCTGTGTTTACGATTCCCTCATCCGTAAGCACCTGCAAGATGGTCACATAGTGGACGCCGGGGCGGATCACTTCGAGGTTGTCAAAGACTGTGAGATAGCTGCTGTTGGCGGCAATCATTCGATTGTCCGAATTGAAAAAGGCAAAACCATCCGTGATTGTCTGAACCGAGTGCCACAGCCGTCTTTCGGCGATTTCGACCTTTTGGTTGGCCTGCCCCAGTTCGGTCTTGACCCGTTCGTTTTCGGTTTTGACGTTGGCCACCTCGGCACGTGTTTCCACGATTTCGCCCTGCAGTGCTGCGGCATGACGCCCAAGTTTGCGATTGGCGGCGGACAATTCCGCTTCCTTGAGCTCCAGCAGGCGTTCGGCCGCCAGTCGACCACGCCGTTCCAGGGCCAGCTTGTTTGCCAGGCTCATTTCGTCGCTCCGCCAAAATCTCCAATGCCTCTCTATGTCACGGTGTTGGTGAAGATGGACTTAATCGAGGCGTGCCGAAACGTTTGCATGCCGTATCTTGCACATGGCAGGTTGCAAGTGCCCTGTGTCCTTGTCGCTCCGGAGATCATCATGCGTTTTTTTGGTTTGATATGCCTTGCCCTTGTTTGGGCCAGCACCGTCTTGGCCCAGGCGGTCATCCCTGATCAACGGTACATCCTCACACAAGACGTCGACTTTTTCGGAGCTGATCGGACGGCCCTTTTCGATACCACCTTTCCGGCGTGCCAGCGTGCATGCAGCGCGGATTTGCAATGTGTCGCTTTTACTTTCAACAGCCGATCAAATGCCTGCTTTCCAAAGTCTGCCATCTCGGATCAGCAACCCTATGCCGGCGCAATCTCGGCTACGCGTTTGCCGACGAATCCGTCATTGCCACAGGCCGCGATTGCGCGTGCAGCGGCACTGGGCGTCTCGGAACAGGACAGTGCGGCAGCCCTTGATCTTGCCCAAGCGGTTGGAACACGGCACCCGGTCAACGGCCAGACAGTAGAGGCGCTTCTGGCTGCATCCCGTGCTGCATGGGATCGTGGGGATCGGAGCGGTGCACTCAATTGGACGGGGGCCGCTGTCGCCTTGAGCGACGCACCTGATCTCTGGTCGCGCTACGCTTACATCGCCCTTCGTCTGGGCGACCAGACGCCGTCCCGTGTGCGCAATCAGGGCCGTCAGGACGCTGTCCCGGCTGCGCTGAACGCGTACTTGCGCAGCGCAAGCCCGAGTGTACAGGCCAGCGCATTGCAAGGTCTGGCCGAAGCGCTCGAGGCGAACGGCCGGGGGCGTGACATGATCCCTGCATTGCGCCTTGCACAGTCCTTGCAGCCTCGAGACGAGATTGTCGAGGCACTTGATGATGCGGTCGCCAAGTATGGATTCCGTGTGATCGATACGCGTGTCGAAAGTGATTCCGCCCAGCCCCGGATTTGCGCGACGTTTTCAGAACCGCTGGTACAGGCAGGTGTGGACTATGACCCCTTTGTGCGCAGCCAGGCCCAGGGTTTGGTGCCCCAGGTCAGTGGCAGCGAGTTGTGTCTGGACGGGGCCACCCACGGTGAGCGGTATCAATTCATCTTGCGGTCCGGCCTGCCCGGCGCCAGTGGAGAAGTGTTGCACAAGGACGTTCCCCTGACCCTTTACGTCAGGGATCGCGCGCCAGCTGTGCGGTTTGCAGGCCGCGCCTATGTCCTGCCGCGCAGTGCCGGTGCCAGCGTTCCGATCGAAACTGTAAACCTCGCTACGGTGGATCTGGTGCTGTCCCGGGTCAGTGACCGAAATCTGGTTCAGTCGCTCATGGCCGACTTCTTTGGACGCCCGCTGTCGCGATGGCAGCAAGACCAGTTTGATGCGGAGATCGCGCAAGAGGTTTGGCGCGGCACTGGTCAGGTTGAAAACGTGTTGAATCAAGAGGTGCAGACTCGCCTCCCTCTTGGTGACGTGTTCCGGGATCAGCCGACCGGTATCTACGTGCTCAGCGCGCGGGTGCCCGGCAGTGACGTCTACGAAGTGCTTACAGCTTCGCAGTGGTTTGTTTTGTCGGACCTCGGGGTCAGCACGTGGCAGGGCAATGATGGTCTGACAACGGCAGTGCGTGCGCTTGGTGATGCCGGAGCCGTGGCCGGGGCCGAGGTAAAACTGATCTCGAACGCCAACGCGGTGCTTGGCAGAGCCGTGACGGATGCCGATGGGTTTGCCAGTTTCGCACCTGGTCTGACCCGCGGGCGCGGCGCGGCGGCCCCTGCGGTGCTGCAAGTCGAGACGGGCGATGATTTCGTCTTTCTTCCGTTGACCGACCCTGCATTCGATTTGTCCGATCGCGGGGTTGAGGGACGCCCGCCCGCGCCACCGATTGATGTCCATCTGACCACCGACCGTGGCGCGTATCGACCCGGCGCCACGATCTATGCCACCGCTCTTGCCCGCAACGTGCAGGTGCAAGCGATTGATGGGTTGCCGATAACAGCAATCCTGAGCCGTCCCGACGGTGTGGAATACAGCCGCGTTACCAGTGCGGTTGGACAAGCGGGCGGGCACGTTCTGGCCTTACCCCTGGCGGAAAGCGCACCGCGCGGGACGTGGCGCATCGAAGTGATGGGCGATCTGGATGCACCTCCTCTGGCGACCACAACCGTGCTTGTTGAGGATTTCATCCCTGATCGGATCGCGGTCACTCTGAACATGGTTAAGGGCGCCATTGACCCGGTTGCGCTGCCGCGTTTGCAGGTTGATGCGCAATATCTCTTTGGCGCGCCCGGTGCCGATCTGACGGTTGAAGGGGATACGCGCCTGCAACGGGTGGACACTGTTGACGGGTGGCCCGGTTATCGCTTTGGCCGTTACGACGCCCGTTTTTCTGCTCAAAGTCAGTTCTTTGACGGGGGACGCACAGACGTTGACGGCACGGCACGCGTGGCACTGAAGTTGCCGGACGTGGAAGCGGAAGGTGTCTTGCTTGAGGCCGTTGTGACTGTGCGGGTTTCGGACAACGGTGGGCGTCCGGTTGAACAGTCAATCACCCGCCCGATTGCTCCAAACGGACCAGTGATTGGTATTCGACCGGGGTTTGACGATGTCTTGCCCGAAGGAGGGACTGCCCGTTTCGATCTGGTTGCTGTGGGCACGGATGCGCAGCCGGTCCAATGGACGGTGAACAAGGTAGAAACGCGATACCAGTGGTATCAGCTTTACGGAAACTGGAACTGGGAGCCCGTGACCAGACGTATCCGTGTGGCGCGTGGTGAACTGGAACTGGGCAGCAGCCCGCAATCGCTGGAGGTCCCGACAGAATGGGGGGACTACGAACTGGTTGTCGAA
The DNA here is from genome assembly GCA_038529225.1 of Pseudomonadota bacterium. Taxonomy (GTDB): domain Bacteria; phylum Pseudomonadota; class Alphaproteobacteria; order Rhodobacterales; family Rhodobacteraceae; genus Tateyamaria. The sequence goes on from JBCBDZ010000007.1 coordinate 33,644, forward strand.
GCCAAAGGCGGTGCGTACACAGCCAGCTCGGTTGGTTTTTCATCGGGCTGGTATGGGGGCGCAGACAGCAGCGCGACCCCTGATCGTCTTGCCCTGTCACTGGATGCCACAAGCTATCGTGTCGGGGATGTTGCGCGGTTGCGGCTTGTCGCTCCGTTTGAAGGCACCGCGCTGGTTTCCGTGCTCTCAAGCGGTGTGATCTTTCGGCAGGCCATACCGGTCACCGAGGGCGAATCCGTACTGCCAATTTCAGTTACGGAAGCTTGGGGTACGGGTGCGTACGTCACGGCATCGGTCCTGCGCAGTGGTGCCGAAACACGGGGGCCATCGCGTGTTCTGGGTGTGGCCCATGCGGGGGTCGATCCGGGCAACAAAGCCTTGCAAGTTCACATCACCGCACCCGAAGCGGTAAGCGGGCAGGCTGGCATGACCGATGTGACGGTGCAGGTCGACGGTCTTGGCGACGCGCCCGGTTATGTCACTTTGGCGGCTGTTGATGTGGGTATTCTGAACCTGACACGATTTGAGGCCCCAAATCCGCAAGACCACTACTTCGGCCAACGCCGGCTTGGGGTCGAGTTGCGTGATATGTATGGGCGGCTGATTGACACAAGCACAGGTGCAATGGGCACAGTTCGATCGGGTGGGGACGCGACGCGCGGCATGAAACGCTCTGGTCCGCCACCGACCGAAGCGGTGATGGCCGCGTTTTCCGGACCCGTCGCGCTGGACGCTGACGGAAGCGCGACCATTTCGATACCCCGTCCAAATTTCAATGGGACGGTCCGGTTGATGGCAGTGGCGTGGTCCGAGACGGGTGTCGGCCAGGCGTCAACGGATATGCTTGCGCGCGATCCTATTGTGATTTCGGCGGCTCTCCCGCGCTTTCTTGCGCCCGGGGACCGCAGCCGGCTGATGTTTGATTTTGTTCATGCGGCTGGCCCTACAGGACCGATGGCGTTGTCCGTCAAAGCGGTTGGCCTCGATGTGGGAACGCCACCTGAAAAGATTGATATCGGCGATGGGGCAACCGTCCGCGTGGCTGTTCCCGTCTCGGCGTTGGGCACTGGGGATCACAGGATTGAAGTGACGGTGACGACACCGGACGGCACGGCGCTGACAAAGGACCTCAGTCTTGGCGTACGCGCGAACGATCCTTTGGTTGCAACAACACGGCGCTTTGCTCTTGGCCCGGGCGAAGTGCTGACCTTTGACGACAACGTGTTTGCCAATGTCCGCAATGACACGGCCCGCGCGACGCTCGCAGCCGGTCCGCTCGCCCGCTTTGACATGCCGGGTCTGTTGCGACAGCTGGACCGCTATCCTTACGGATGTACGGAACAGGTCACCTCCGCTGCGCTGCCCCTGCTCTATCTGCCGCAAACGGCAAGCGCTGCGGGCGTTGAGGGGATCAGGGAACGGGTAAACAGCGCGATCACGCAGGTGCTGACGCGCCAGACAAGCAATGGCGCCTTTGGTTTGTGGCAGGCGCAATCCGGCGACTTCTGGCTTGACGCCTATGTCACGGATTTCCTCACGCGCGCTCAGGTTCAGGGGTACGAAGTTCCAGACGCTGCCGTACGCAGTGGGCTGGACAACCTTCGCAACCGTGTCAACTATGCGCCGGATTTCGACACGGGTGGCGAAGACATCGCCTATGCGCTCATGGTGCTTGCGCGCGCAGGTGCCGCGTCCATAGGGGATCTGCGATACTACGCAGACACCAAGGCAGAGGCTTTTGCAACGCCGCTTGCGCGTGCTCAATTGGGAGCGGCGCTGGCGAGTTACGGTGAACAGACCCGTGCCGACCGCATGTTCCGCCTTGCCCAGGATTTGGCGCAGCAGACGGGTGATGCGACACCCAAATGGCGTGACGACTACGGCACCGCCCTGCGAGATGCGGCAGGCCTTCTGCATCTCGCAGTGGAGGCAGGCAGTACAGCAGTTGATCAGGCACAACTGGCTGCCGGTATAACGGCGAACCAGGGGCGGTATTCCACTCAGGAAGCTGCGCAAGTCCTGATGGCTTCCCAAGCCCTGCGCAGTGGGTCTGGGGCAGCACTTCTGAGCGTCGATGACACGCCTGTTGCTGGACCAGTGGTACAGACCCGCAGTGCCGGAGATGCCGCATCTGCGATCCGCAACATTTCGGGCGTCGCGCAGGACGTGACCCTCACCACATATGGTGTCCCCCTGACGCCACCGGAGGCGGGTGGATACGGCTATGCAATCACACGCAGTGCGTACGATATGGAAGGCACCTTGGTCAGTGGGCCGTGGCAGGTCGGCGAACGGCGGGTCATTGTTCTGCGCGTGGTTCCGTTCGAGACTGTTGGTGCGCGCTTGATGGTTGATGATCCGCTGCCCGCCGGGATCGAGATCGATAACCCGAACCTGTTGCGATCCGGGGATGTGCGCGCGCTTGACTGGCTGGAGCCGGCCGCAGCGCAACACGCCGAATTTCGCAGTGACAGGTTCCTCGCAGCGGTGGATCATCGTGGTGAAGAGGCGTTCGAGCTGGCCTATATCGCCCGTGCCGTCAGCCCGGGCAACTTTCACCATCCGGCGGCCTCGGTGGAGGACATGTACCGCGCCGAATACCGCGCTGTAACCGACACCAGCCGCGCGGTGGTGACAGAGTGAGACAGTCGCGCCGCCGTTTGCTATGGACCACAGTGCTATTGGTCGGCGTCGGAATGACGTGGATCTCATGGAATGACTGGATTGAGCGGACCGATCTGCCACCCACCCTTGCCGAAACCTCAGTGGAGATGCGGGACCGAGACGGCACCCTGTTGCGGGCGTTCGCGGTTGAAGACGGGCGGATTCGTTTGACCGTCACGCCGGGGTCGGTCGACAGCACGCTGACGGACATGCTGATCGCTTATGAAGACAAGCGGTTTTACCGTCACAACGGTGTTGATGGGTTGGCCATGTTGCGGGCAGTTGCACAGGCGGCCTTCCATGGCCGCGTGGTGTCGGGCGGGTCGACACTCACAATGCAGACGGCCCGGTTGCTCGAAAACTCCGGCACGGGCTCCTTGCGGGGAAAACTGCGCCAGATGCGGCTTGCCTGGGCCCTGGAGAGGAACCTCAGCAAAGCTGACATTCTGCATCTTTACCTGCAACACGCACCTTATGGCGGCCGGTTCGAAGGCGTGCGAAGTGCAAGCCATGTTTGGTTTGGCAAAGAGCCAAACCGCCTGTCCCCATCGGAGGCGGCATTGCTGGTGGCACTGCCACAATCGCCCGAGAGTCGCCGGCCAGACCGACATCCCGATGCGGCAAGGATAGCCCGTGACAGAGTTCTTGAACGGGTTGGCGCGGCACAGGTCGTTTCCGATGTCCCGCGTTCAATGCGCCCCTTGCCCCGTCTTGCGCCGCATCTTGCGGATTCGTTGCGCGCTCAGCAGCCAAGTCAAACGCGTTTCGTAACCACCTTGCACGCACCGCTGCAGAAAAAGATGGAAACCTTGGCGCGGATGCATGTGGCGGATCAGGCGGCGGGCGTCTCCGTGGCGCTGATGGTCGTGGACCATCACGATGGTTCGGTTCTTGCCCGAGTCGGTGCACCGTTCTACTCGGACGCGCGTGGCGCCCTTGGCTTTGTTGACATGACACGTGCCAAGCGCTCGCCTGGCTCGACGCTCAAGCCTTTGATTTACGGGCTTGGCTTTGATCGTGGGCTTGCGCATCCGAACACCGTTTTTGCAGATCGGCCCACGCAGTTTGGTCGATACGCGCCGCAAAACTTTGACGGGCAGTTTCGAGGGGACGTGACAGCGCGGACGGCATTGGCACAGTCCCTGAACATCCCGCCGGTCGCGCTGACAGAGGCGTTTGGGCCGCAGCGTCTTATGGCTAGCTTGCGCGCACTTGGCGCGGAACCCGAATTGCCGGGCGGCAAGCCGGGGCTTGCCATTGCGCTGGGGGGCGTCGGGCTGAGCCTTGAAGATCTGACAAAGGTCTACGCGGGTCTCGCGCAACTCGGCAAAGCTGTTTCTATCAGCGACCAACGGTCTGTGGAAGCGAGGGCGGGTCAGGTCATCGCACCACGTGCGGCCTGGCAAGTGGGGGACATCCTGCGCGGCATCGCGCCGCCTGCGGGGGCCCAGGGCGGATTGGCCTACAAGACCGGGACGTCCTACGGGCACCGGGACGCGTGGGCGTTTGGCTATGACGGGCGGCACGTGATCGGAGTTTGGATCGGGCGGCCCGACGGAACCCCCGTACCGGGTGCGTTTGGTGCCGATCATGCCGCACCGCTGCTGTTTGAGGCGTTCGGACGGTTAAAGCCCGCTCTGGACCCGCCGCTGCCGCCGCCGCCCGACACGCTGATTGTAACCACCGCAGACCTGCCCGCGCCACTGCGCCGTTTCGGCCCCGCCCAAGCCGATGCGCCCGGTCCGTTGGTGAGTTTCCCCCCGAACGGCGCTGTCCTGGAGGACGCGGATACCATGGTCAAAGTGGAGGGTGGGCACTTGCCGCTCACCGTTTTGCTCAATGGTGCTCCCATCCTTTACGGCCAGCGCCAGCGCACACTCACCGTCGATCTCACGTCGCCTGGATTTTCGGATATTGCGGTGATCGATGCTTCGGGTCGCTCGGTCCGAGTGGCGGTTGAACTGCGCCCCTAACGGCGTCCTTCGCGCAGCCATGCACCGATGATGAACCCTGCCGACAGAAGCAGAACCAACCATGGGGGCAACAAGGCCATCTGGCGCACATCCTGTGTCTCATATGCACCGCGTGGTGTGATCCCGATCCAGCCGCGTCCTGCGGCAGGTCGGCCTTCGCGCACAGTTCGAATACGCGGCACGCCTTCTTCGATGCGCAATATGCCGCCGCGTGTACTGGCGACACGCTCGCCGATGATGTCCGGTGTGGCAATGGTCGATACGAATTCCTTGGGCGCTGCGGGGCCAAGGCCGATCACGGCGTTCTGCTCCCCGTTCTCAAGGCGATAAAGCCCGATCTCGGGTCCGTCAAAGCGGGTTTCGAACTGGCCCGGCGCCACTTCGGTCAGAGACAGTTCAACCGTCGCCCCGCTTGGATCGGTCACAGTGACAGGCGGCACGGAATCAGACAGGGTGCGTCGCTGGATACGCATGGACTGCCCTGTTGCAATGGCTGTCAGTGCTTCTTCCTCCAACTCGGGCTCTTTCATCATCCAGTGGGCGAGACGACGCAGCAATTCCAGTTGCGGACCACCGCCCTCATAGCCACGGTTCCATAGCCACGCATGGTCTGATGCCAGCAGCGCAACGCGCCCTTCCTCAACCCTCTCCAGCACCAGCAGCGGACGATTGGCCACGCCTTCCATAACCACCACGCTGTTGTCGCGCGCGGACACATCAATCTGGCGCAACCAGCGTCCCCAATCACCCGCGCCGGGCATACCGGTCGTAACCGGGTGGCGTGCACCAATGTCGGATACGGTCGGGCGATAGGCTTCTTCCAGCACGCGGGCAGACGGTTCTGCCGGCATGACGGCGCCAAGCGGGGAGCGATAGAGGCTGTCGGCGCCCGCAAAATCCGGCCCGGCTGCGACCAGCACCGCGCCGCCGTCGCGCACATAGCGGGCCACGTTATCGAGGTAGAGCGATGGAAGGATTCCCCGCCGTTTGTAGCGATCAAAGATGATCAGATCGAAATCATCGATCTTTTCGAGAAACAACTCGCGCGTTGGAAAGGCGATCAGGGACAATTCGCCCACAGGAACACCATCCTGCTTTTCGGGGGGGCGCAGAATGGTGAAGTGAACAAGATCGACGGAACTGTCTGATTTGAGCAAGTTGCGCCACGTGCGCCCGCCCGCATGCGGTTCACCCGAGACCAGCAGCACACGCAAACGGTCGCGCACGCCATTCATCTGGATCAGCGCAGTATTGTTGCGGTCGGTCAGTTCGCCCTCGGCCTCGGGTACCGTGAACTGGATCACGTTTCGTCCGCCATGGGGCAAGGTGATGGGCAGGTCGATGTCCTCGCCAATGCGCACGTTGAACCGCTGTGGCTCCGCGCCATCAACCGAAATATCGAGCGGCGCAGTGCCTGCATCACCCGGTGCAGCACCGCTGTCTTCGATCCGCAGGGTCAGCGTGACGGGTTCACCAATGATGGCAAAGGCCGGCGCATTTTTGACAAGCAGGCGGCGGTCCCAATCCGTGTCCTTGCCCGTCAGCAGGACGTGCAGGGGCGCGGGCAACTCGAACGGCAGGTCAGGGTCATGGATCACACCGTCGCTGATCGCGATCAGGCCGGCGATCCGGGCGCGGGGTTCTTCGGCCAACGCATCCGACAGCGCGCCCATCAGGCGTGTGCCTGTGTCGTCATCCCCGTCCGGTACTGTGATGCGGCGCACTTCGGTGCCTTCGCGCGCATCGAGGGACGCGGCGATTGCATCGGCCGTGCTTTCGGTCTGATCCGGGCGGTCTCGCAACCGCTGGCTTGCGCTTTGGTCTTCGGCCAGAATGACGATATCACTCAGCGGTGCGCGGTCTTCTTCCTGCAGGGATGGGCCAGCCAGTGCGCCCAGAATGACCAGCCCAGCCATCCCGCGCAGGGCCCAGCCGGACAGACCGCGCATCACGGCCAGAATGACGCCGCCCAGCACGACAGCCGCCAGAAGGCCCAAGACAGGCCATGGCAACAGCGGGTCAAAAAGGACAGTTCCTGTCATTGGCCAAGCCGATCCAGTAGGGCAGGCACATGGACCTGATCACTTTTGTAGTTTCCGGTCAGGACGTGCATCACAAGGTTCACCCCAAATCGGTAGGCCAACTCGCGCTGGCGTTCTCCGCCAAACCCGCTACCCACAGGCAGCATCGCCTGCCCGCTTGGCGTGACAGCCCAGGCTGCGGCCCAGTCGTTTCCACCGATCACGACGGGTGTGACGCCGTCATTGAGGTTGCGGAATGGCATTCCCTCGACTTGCTCGGCACCAGGTGGCGCAGCTTCGACCCAAACCTCGCCATTCAGATGACGCCCCGGAAAATCCTGCAGCAGGTAAAAGGTGCGCGTCAGCACGTGATCGCGCGGGATCGGCTCAAGGGCGGGGATGTCCAGCAGTGCCGCCAGGTCTTGCAGCTTGCGCCCGTTCGGGCTGGTGGTGCCAAAGCCTGCAATGTCGCCGTCGCGCGTATCAAAGAGGATCAACCCGCCAGAGCGCAGATAGTCGTTCAACTTGGCATAGGCTTCTCGCGACGGGCGCGGCTGGTCCGGGGTCACGGGCCAGTAAAGAATAGGAAAAAACGCCAGCTCGTCCGTTTCGAGATCCACGCTGATCGGTGGCGCGGGTTCGACGGATGTGCGGAAGAACAACGTGTCTGACAGGCCGCGCAGTCCGGCCTGTGCCACTTCGTCGATCTGGCTGTTGCCGGTGATGACATGGGCCAGCACAACCTCGGATGCGGCAGCAATCTCTTCTTCTGCGCTTTGTTGGGCCTGTGCCTGGGTCGGCACCACAGGCAGGACCAGAAGCGCAGCGACCAGTGCCGCGGTACCGCGTGCACGCACGCCACCTGTCAGCCGTCCCGAAAGCGCCAGAGACGCGATGATGTCGGCCATCAACAAACCGATGGCGACTGCCAGCAAAATCCCACCAAGCGGCTGTTCAGGGACAACTGCAAGTCCAGAGACTTCGATCCGTGCTGGCCACTCCGTCGGGGTCAAGACCGCCTCCGCCGTGAGCACATTGCGCGCAAGGCTGCGTTCGCCGGAGATATAGACGCCGGGCAACAGGTTTGGACCTGCCGGGTCGGTAACCAGTTTCGGGCCCGGCACACCCGGCATTGCGCCTGCGTCCCGCAGGTCCCCGAAGCCATCCATCACGATTTGGGGTGTCCAGATTGTGCCTTCCAGATCGCCCGCGTTGGGGGCGGAACTGGTTGACGACACCGCGAGCCGTTCAAGCATTTCGACAAACAGGCCCGAAAGGGGCAGCGACGACCATTCGGCGTTGGCGGTCACGTGGAACAACACGACCTGTCCCTGCCCAATGCGTTTGCGGGTGACCAGCGGGGTGCCATCGCTCAACTCGGCGATCACCCGTTCAGCAAGGGTCGGGTCGGGTTGGGCCATGACCTGCGCGGTGATGGCGACGTCCTCCGGCACCGCAAGTCCAAAGAAGGGCGAACCTTCGGCGAAGGGTGCCAGTGTTTTGGGCGAACCCCAACTCATCGCTCCGCCAACACTGCGCCCGCCCGAGCGCAAGCGCACCGGCATCAGGGGGTCTTCCTCAATGCGGGAAATGTCGCTTGCCGCCACACGAGGTCCGGCAAAGCGCAAGAGCAAGCCACCCTGATCGATCCAGTCCGAAATCGCTTCTGCTTCGCCATCCGACAGGGTGGCCACATCAGCGAGCACGATCACGTCCGGGTTGGCAGGCAGTACATCGCTGAGCGCGCCGCGCAAAAGGTCTGCTGTGGGGGCAAGGGCGCGTTCCAGATAATGGAGTGGCGAGAGCAGTTCGAGGCCCTCACGTCCTTCGCGCCCTGCAATCAACGCGATTTCCCTGCGCCGCAGGCTGTCATCTACCAAAGTCACGGCACCAGAGGACTTCGCCCCTTGCACTTCAAAGCGTGTCACGCGCGCACGCAGTTCCGCGGGCAGAGACAATGCTGTGTCTGCACGGGTCGTACCAGCATCGAACACCGCGTTCGCGCTGGCCAGTATCGCGGCGTTTCCGGCCGGATCGCGACCCTGTGCCAGAACGGTGACTCCGCGTTCGGGACCACCTGAAACGCGCAAGGCGGTCAGTTCGATCAACCCGTCGACATAACGCGCCGGTGTCAACGCGATCACATCAGAAACGGCTTGAACGACGCGGACAGGTCCGCGGGTTTCCAGCGCTGCCAGAACATCCGCGTGACCGGGATAATCAAGCGCATCGCTGAACCAAACGGTTTCGAATTCGCCGTCCGGCATGTTGGCGGTTATAGTGCCTGGATCACCCGGTTGCCACGGAGAAGGGACCACGCCAGGCAGGCGCGTCGTGACCGCATTGGCGGCCTGAAAGACAGTTGGTTCGGGATCGGCCAGATTGAGCAGGGCAACCTGACGATCTGTGGCGCCTGCGCGGCGCAACTCGCCTTCTATTGCTTCGATCTGACGTTGCCACTGGGCTGCACCTGCCCAACTGCCGTCCATCACGACCAAAAGCGGCCCACTCCCTGCCTGACCGTCGTCTTCAGGGTTCAGGACAGGGCCGGCAAGCCCAACGATCATTGCAGCGACTGCAAACATCCGCAGCAGCAAAAGCCACCAGGGGGTGCGGTCGGATACGGATTCTTCGTCCTTGAGGCCCAGCAACAGCGCCACGCCCGGAAACCGTTGCCGGATTGGAGCGGGCGGGATAGCGCGCAGGATCAGCCACAGGATCGGCAGGGCAATCAGGGCGATAAGCAGCCAGGGCGCGGCAAAGCCAATGGGGCCGAAGACAGTCATGTGCGCACCCTTCCGCCATCAAGCGCACGCCATATCCACAGCAATCCGGATTGAGCGGACGTGTCCGTATGGTGCAGGCCATAGGTCCAACCTGCGACGGAACAGAGCTGCTGCAGCTCAGACTTGCGTGCGGCGAGACGCTCAAGATAGCGATCCTTCAGGTCCGATGCTTTGAGCGTCTCATGTTCAACCGTTCCGCCCATGCTTTGAAACACGGTACGACCGCGGAATGGAAACGCCTCTTCGGCCGGGTCAAGGACATGCAGCAAGACGCCGCGTACCCCGCGATCTGCGGCCTTGGTGAGGGCGGTCCGCACAGCGTCGATGTTGCCCATGAAATCAGACACAAAGAGCGCGCGGGCGTGCGGAACCATCGCCCGGTGTTCCGGTGGAGCGTAATCGTCATCGGCGTCTTCCGAGAACATCTCGGCCAGTCGCAGGATCTGCATGTTGCCCCTGCGCGGCGGCAGCCGTGTTCCGGTCAACCCCACACGTTCTCCGCCACGAACCAAAAGGATGGCACTGGCAAGGGCCAGAACACGGGCGCGCTCGGCCTTGGTTGTGAGATCCTGGGCCGAGGCAAAGCCCATCGAAGCCCCCTGATCGACCCACAGCATCACGGATTGCGCGATTTGCCATTCGCGCTCGCGCACGAACTGCACATCGCCCATGGCGCTGCGGCGGTGGTCAATCATGCGACGGCTGTCGCCCAGCTGGGCAGGGCGGTATTGCCAGAAGTCATCACCCATGCCTGCACGCCGCCGCCCGTGATCGCCCAGCAGGACTGCACCTGCCAGATGCTCTGCCCGCGCCAAAAGAGCGGGCAGGCGCGCGGCCTGTGTTTCGGCCTTTTCTCGCAGGGCGACGGGAGTTGTCACGCGGCAGCCTCTTGGCGACTGAGCGTGGCAGCGGTTTCCTCGATCAGGTCAGACAGGCTGTCTCCACGGGCACGGGCGGCAAAGTTCAGCGCCATACGGTGGGACAGGACCGGGCGGGCCATGTCGATGACATCCTCGGCGGATGGAGCCAGACGCCCTTGCAACAAGGCGCGCGCACGCACGGCCAACATCAGGGCCTGTGCCGCGCGTGGGCCGGGACCCCACGCAACCGTTTCACGGACTTTGGCTGACGCATCGGGCTCGCCGGGACGGAACGCACGTACAAGATCAAGGATCAACTCAACCACGCTGTCACCGACGGGCATCCGGCGCAACAGGGTCTGTGCCGCCAGCAATTCGCCGTCCGAGAAAACGGCAGTGGCTTGCGCGTCCTCCGTTCCGGTTGTTGCCAGCAGGATGTCACGCTCCGTTCCACGATCAGGGTACAGCACGTCAATCTGAACGAGGAAGCGATCCAATTGCGCTTCGGGAAGGGGATAGGTGCCTTCCTGCTCAATCGGGTTCTGGGTGGCCAGCACGTGGAAGGGCACGCCAAGCGGGCGGTCCTGCCCCGCAACAGTCACAGTCTTTTCCTGCATCGCCTGCAACAGGGCGGATTGGGTGCGCGGGCTGGCCCGGTTGATCTCGTCCGCCATCAGCAATTGGCAAAAAACGGGACCGGGCACGAACCGGAAACTGCGGTTGCCGTCGTCATCCGTGTCCAGAACCTCTGAACCAAGAATGTCGGCAGGCATCAGGTCGGGTGTGAACTGGATGCGACTGCCGTCGAGGCCCATCACCGTGCTGAGGGTTTCAACCAGCCGGGTCTTGCCCAGACCCGGCAGACCGATCAGCAGACCGTGACCGCCACAGAGCAGGGCAGTGAGCGTCAGATCGACCACCCGCTCCTGCCCGATAAAGCGCTTGGTGATCGAGGCTTTGGCTTCGGCCAGCTTGCCTCCCAAAACTTCGATGTCGGCAACAAGATCCTCGGGTGGGGTCATGACTTCTCTTTCCTTCGGGATATACTCTATCTGACAACCTATTGCCTTAAGGTGGAATGGCAAAAGATATGAGTGGACAAAAAACTGTGACACCGGATGCCGAAGGGCTTGTTGCGTCGATCAATGCCGTAAAAACACGCGGTTTGCCGCCCGTCCATCTTTGGAATCCGCCCTTTTGCGGTGATCTGGACATGCGCATCGCGCGCGACGGGACGTGGTTTTATCAGGGTACGCCCATCGGGCGGCCCGGACTGGTGAAACTGTTCTCGTCGATTCTCAAGCGGGAAGACGGGAAATACTTCCTTGTGACACCGGTCGAAAAGGTCGGGATCACGGTGGATGACGCGCCTTTTGTCGCGATTGACTTTGAACCAGAGGGGGCGGGTGCTGAGCAGACCCTGACGTTTACCACCCATGTGGGGGATGTGGCAGTCGCCGGCACCGCGCATCCAATCCGCGTCGCGCGTGATCCTCAAACAGGCGAACCATCGCCCTACATTCTGATCCGGGCAGACCTAGAGGCGCTGATCGACCGCAAGAGTTTTTATCGCCTCGTCGATTTGTGCGTACACGAGGGAGATTGGTTTGGCCTGTGGTCGGACGGACAGTTCTTTGGGGTGATACCGTCGGCCGAGT
>JBCBDZ010000008.1:0-40764 GCA_038529225.1 Pseudomonadota bacterium
TCGTCGCTGAGCATGACGTGCACCCGGTCCCATTCCAGCCCCGCGGCGCACAGACTGTCAAAGATTGGCCCCGGCGTCGTTCCCCCCGGCACCACAAAAGAGGCCCATGGATGGATCAGCAGGCAGTTCTTGAGTTCACTGGCGAGTTGATCCGCCAGCCGCATGGCCAGCAACTCGCGGTCGGGATATTCCTGAATTTTCATGAAGCCACCTTTCGCCACACGCGGGTGTCACGGGCCAGCAACTGCACGGCATCCACCGGACCTTCGCTGCCACTGTCATATGTTTTTGGCACTTCGCCGCGTGCCTCCCACCCATCAATGATCGGATCAGTCCATGCCCACGCGGCCTCGACCTCGTCTCCGCGCATGAACAGCGTCTGGTTGCCGCGGATCACATCCATGATCAGACGCTCATAGGCGTCCGTCTGGTCCGCACCTTCGTCGCCAAGTGCGTCCGCGAACGACATATCAAGCGGCACGTCGATGAGGCGCATGCCTCCGGGGCCCGGTTCCTTGATTGTCACCCCCAGCTTCATCCCCTCGTTGGGTTGCAGACGGATCGACAGCACGTTGCGATGATCCCCCTGTTCCCCAAAGATGGAATGGTTGAGCGCCTTGAACACCACGACAATCTCCGAACATCGCGCCTTGAGCCGTTTGCCGGTGCGCAAGTAAAAGGGCGTGCCTGCCCACCGCCAGTTGCTGACACCAACTTTCATGGCCACATAGCTTTCCGTGCGGGTGCGCGGATCGCCGACCTCTTCACGGAAACCGGGGCCTTCGGGACCCGCCTCATATTGCCCGCGCACGATGTGGTGCGGCTCTACCGAATCGAGCGCGCGGATGACCTTGAGCTTTTCGTCGCGCACTGCATCGGGGTCAAACTTGCTGGGCGGTTCCATCGCGATAAGGCAAAGCAGTTGCATCAGATGGTTCTGGACCATGTCCCGCATTGCACCGGACTTGTCGTAATACTCGCCTCGCCCGCCAACGCCGACGGTTTCGGCCACCGTGATCTGGATGTGATCGACATACTGGCTGTTCCAGAGCGGTTCGAACAGCATGTTGCCAAAGCGCACGGCCATCAGGTTCTGAACCGTTTCCTTGCCCAGGTAATGGTCGATCCGGTAAATCTGGCTTTCGTCAAAGAAAGCGGCCAGATCCCGGTTGAGCTCCTTGGCCGTGGCCAGATCGCGCCCAAACGGTTTTTCAACCACGATGCGGCTGGCATCATCGGTCAGCCCGTGCTGGTTCAGGCGTTCGGCCAGATCACCAAAAAGACCGGGTGCCACCGAGAAATAGAACGCATGCACCCGACCCGGACGGATCAGTGCGACAAGTTCACGCCACCCTTTTTCACCGCGCGCGTCGATCGACACGTAGGCCATCCGCGCCAGAAACGCCTCCAGCTTGTCAGCGGCGGCGGTTTCGTCGCCGCCAAATTCGTGCACAGCCTCGGCCACGAAGGCGCGGTAGCCCTCCACATCCATATCCGAGCGGGCCGCGCCGATGACCGTCGCATCGGCTGGCATCTGTCCGGCGCAAAACCGACGGAACAGGCCCGGCAAAATCTTGCGTCGCGCCAGATCGCCTGTCCCGCCAAAGATCACCAAATCGAACGGCTCGACCGGAATGACACGCGAAACCATGGTTTGATACTCCTAAAATGTTTGCGCAAACACTATCAGATTCAACTGGGTACTCAACGGTCAAACGCGCTGTGCGCCTTATCTGCATCAATGCATATCACAAAGCTGTCAAAGCGTCAGGAGGAGCCTTTTCCAACCTGCACCCAGACCATAGGAATAGAAGGATATCGTAATCAATTGACGACAGGACGTTGTCCGATGAAAGACCTCGCCAATCTTGGCAAATTCGAACACCCGGACGTAACGGCCAAGGGCGAGAAACGCGCCAAGGTTGCCCTGAGCCACCCGGAAACACTATGGTTCAACACGGGCACGCTGTGCAACATCACCTGCACCAATTGCTATATCGAAAGCTCGCCCACCAATGACGCACTGGTTTACCTGAGCGCCGATGACGTCACCGACTATCTTGACCAGCTTGAAATGCGCCGGTGGCCGGTGCGCGAAATCGCATTCACGGGCGGCGAACCTTTCATGAACCCTGCCTGCATCGACATGTTGGAGCGCAGCCTTGCGCGCGGGTACGATGTATTGGTGCTGACCAATGCCATGGCGCCGATGATGCGCCCTGCCGTGCAGGCGGGACTGACCGATCTGGTCACCCGCTATGGCGACAAGATCACGTTCCGGGTCAGCCTCGACCATCACGCTGCTGCCGTGCATGACGCCGAACGCGGTGTGGGTGCCTTCGAAAAGTCGATGCGCGGCATGGCGTGGCTGGCCGGAGTGGGTGCGCGGATGGCTGTTGCCGGTCGGGTAGAAATGGCAGAAAGCGAAGACGAAGCGCGTCAGGGCTATGCCACACTGTTTGCGGCGCGTGGCTGGGACATCGACGCGTTCGATCCTGCCATGACCGTTTTGTTCCCCGAAATGGACGAGACTGTTGAAGTGCCTGAAATCACGACAGAATGCTGGTCGATCCTGAACAAGCATCCGGAGGCTGTAATGTGTTCATCCTCGCGCATGGTGGTCAAGCGCAAGGGCGCGGCGCGTCCGGCAGTGCTGGCCTGCACTCTGCTGCCTTATGATCCGCAATTCGAACTCGGCGCGACGCTGGCCGCAGCCGAAGGTGACGTCGCGCTGAACCACCCGCATTGCGCCAAGTTTTGCGTTCTGGGTGGGGCGTCCTGTTCGGCCTGACCCTGGGCTGATCCGAAGGACGCGTGCCGCGACGCCATTTTTCAGGGGGCTCTGCCCCCGTCGCTGGCGCGCCTCCCCCGGGATTTTGTCAAAACAGAGAAGAATGGTTCAATGCAACGTGAACTCTCCGGTCACATGGCGCCATGCTCCGCATGACAGCATCTTGCGATGGGTAAAGCGGACCGAATGCAGGGGCCCTTCGATCTCGGCCTTCCAGAAATCGATGAATTTCAGCAGGCGCGGATGATCCGGGGCGATGTCATAGTCCTGCCAGACAAAGGTGTTGAGGACATGGGTATAGTCCGGCATGCCGTAAAAGAATTCAGCCGTGGTCAGCCCGTATCCCTTCAGCATCAGTTCGGTTTCGTTTTGCTCCATTTTGCACCTCTTTTGCTCTTCTGCGCCCAGTTGAGCGCGAGAAAGATTAATAATCAACAAAAACAGTGTTTTAGCAGCCCACATCCAAGACTGCTAACAGCGCATGCGCTCAGGCGTTGCACCTTATCTGTGCTTTCTGATAAGCTAACCCCCAAGATGTAGAGTGACGCAAAGAATGGGCAGAACCACGTGACCGACACGCCGCAACCCCCTGATAATGATGATGAAATGATGCCGGAACGGCCCAGTTTTGAAGGGCCTTCGGTTTCGATCGAGCACGAGATGCGCACGTCCTATCTGGATTATGCGATGTCCGTCATTGTCAGCCGCGCGATTCCGGATTTGCGCGACGGCCTAAAACCTGTGCACCGCCGCATCCTTTATGCGATGTTTGAGACCGGCAACAGCCACGACAAGTCCTACCGCAAGTCCGCCCGCCCCGTTGGCGACGTCATGGGGAAGTATCACCCACACGGGGATTCGGCGATCTATGACGCTCTGGTACGCATGGCGCAGGATTTCTCGATGTCATTGCCCCTGCTGGATGGTCAGGGCAACTTTGGCTCGATGGATGGCGACAACCCGGCAGCCATGCGCTATACCGAGGTGCGCATGGACAAGCCTGCCGCTTACGTTCTGGCGGATATCGACAAGGATACCGTCGACTTTCAGGACAACTATGACGGCAAGGACCGTGAGCCGACCGTCCTGCCCGCCCGCTTTCCCAACATGCTGGTCAATGGCGCGGGCGGTATTGCGGTCGGCATGGCCACCAATATTCCGCCCCATAACCTCGGCGAAGTCGTGGATGCCTGTCTTGCGCTGATCGAGGACCCGGATTTGTCGTCCGAGCAACTGATCGAGTACATCCCCGGCCCCGACTTTCCGACGGGCGGCATCCTTTTGGGCCGCTCTGGCGCGCGCAAGGCCTACCTTGAGGGGCGCGGCAGCGTCATCATCCGCTCCAAGACGCGCGTCGAGGAGTTGAGGAAAGACCGCTATGCCATTGTAATCGATGAGATTCCCTATCAGGTGAACAAGGCGACCATGATCGAACGCATCGCCGAAGCGGCGCGCGACAAGAAGATCGAAGGCATCGCCCATGTGCAGGATGAATCCGATCGCAATGGCGTGCGCGTGGTCATCGAATTGAAGCGGGACGCGACTGCGGAGGTCGTACTGAACCAGCTTTTCCGCTTTACCCCGATGCAGGTCTATTTCGGCTGCAACATGTTGGCCCTGAATGGCGGGCGCCCCGAACAACTTACGCTGCGCCGGTTCCTGACCTCTTTTATCGATTTCCGCGAAGAGGTCGTTGCACGCCGCACCGCGTTCGAGTTGCGCAAGGCGCGCGAGCGCAGCCACATCTTGTGCGGCCTTGCCGTGGCCGTCACCAATATCGACGAAGTGGTCGCCACCATCCGTTCGTCAGCGGATGCGGCCGAGGCGCGCGCCAAGCTGATGGAGCGCCGCTGGCCTGCCCGCGACATCCTGCAATACATCGCCCTGATCGACGACCCGACCCATACCGCCAATGAGGATGGCACGTACAACCTCTCGGAAACGCAGGCCCGCGCCATTCTGGAACTCCGCCTGCAGCGTCTGACGCAGATCGGCGTCAAGGAGGTCACTGACGAGCTTGAAGAGCTTGCCGCGAAGATCAAGGAATACCTCGAAATCCTTGGAAGCCGCGAACGGATCATGGCCATCATCGCCGCTGAACTCTCTGAAACCAAAGAGTTGTTCGCCGTCCCGCGTCGCACCGAAATCGTCGACTGGTCCGGCGATATGGAAGACGAAGACCTGATCGAGCGTGAGGACATGGTCGTCACCGTCACCTCGGGCGGTTACATCAAACGCACGCCTTTGGCCGATTTCCGCAGTCAGAAACGCGGGGGCAAGGGGGTCAGCGGCATGCAGACCAAGGAAGAGGACGTGATTACCACCCTCTTTGTCGCCAACACGCACACTCAACTGCTGTTCTTCACCACAGATGGGATGGTGTACAAGCTCAAGACATGGCGGTTGCCGCAAGGGGGCCGCACGTCCAAGGGTAAAGCCATCGTTAACATCCTGCCCATCCCCAGTGGTGTCAGTATTGCCGCCATCATGCCAGTCGACCGCGATGAGAAGGAGTGGGATGACCTGCAAGTCGTCTTTGCCACCTCCGCCGGAACAGTGAGGCGCAACAAGCTGTCGGATTTCACCAACGTAAAATCCAACGGCAAGATTGCGATGAAGTTCGAGGATGAGCACGCCGAGACCACACTGATCAATGCGCGCATTGCCAGCAACGACGATGATGTGATGCTGATCACCAATTCTGGCCGGGCGATCCGCTTTCCTGCGACGGATGTGCGGGTGTTCAACTCGCGCAGTTCCGTTGGGGTGCGCGGGGTCAAGCTGTCCGGGTCGGACAAGGTCGTGTCCATGTCGATCATTCGGCACTTTGATGCCAGCAGTGATGAGCGTTCTGCGTATCTGAAAATGCGCAGGGCTGTGGCGGGCTTGGCAGACGATGTTGATGTATCGGATGAAGAAGAAACAGATGCCAATGCCACCATTGATCAGGCCCGCTATGCAGAGATGTCAGCAGCAGAAAACCTGATACTGACCATTACGTCACAAGGATCGGGCAAGCTGTCTTCCAGCCACGACTATCCGGTCCGCGGGCGCGGTGGCATGGGCGTTGCGGCCATGGACAAGGCGATGCGCGGCGGCCAGATCGTGGCATCTTTCCCCGTCGAAATGGACGACCAGATCATGCTTGCGACATCCAAGGGCCAGTCCATTCGTGTACCGATCGAGGGCATCAGCTTCCGCTCGCGCAGTGCCGGCGGCGTCAAGGTGTTCGACACTGGCAAGGGCGAAGAGGTTGTCAGCGTGGCCTGGATCGCAGACCAGGGCGAGGACGCCGGCGACACCGAGTAAGGCCACAGCGCCGCCCCACCCCGCTGTCCCTGCGGTTGCGTTCTGTTGCGATGTCTTGTCGTTGCATGACCGGAGTGTTTTGGCGTCATGAGGCCTTGGCGCAGCGAATACGCCATGCGTCGCCCAGATTTTCTGCCCATCGGTAACCTCTCGTTATCACTGACTGCGTTAGTGACAAGAAGACAACCGAAAATAGGGCGTATGATGGATATCAAGATCCTTGAAGAGCAATGGAACCCGCCGTTGCGGGCGGCGGGCGCAAAAGTCTGGACACTGATCGAGCCTGAGCTTGATCGCATCATGCGCGAGATCTACGGCTTTCTTGTGGGCGCACGACCAGAGGCCGTGACATCCGATCAGATTGAACGCGGCCGCATCAAGTTCGAAAACATCCTTCAAGGGCGATTTTCGCCAGAATACATCGAGACGCAGCGCAAAAGGCGATCCCGTCGCTTGACGCGCCTGTTACAGAATACGCCCCCAGCCTCGCCGGAGGCGCCTATGACAGCGCGACGATCCTTGACGTGCTGCAAATGTCGAGCGGCATCACATTTGACGAAGACTACCTGGCCTATTTCAGCGATATCAACAAGATGGGGCGCATCCTTGCCCTGGGCGGCACGATGGATGGCTTTGCCGAAGGACTGCAAGAGACCTTCGCCGCCCCCGGGGAAACCTGGCAATATACCTCAATCGACACCCATGTCCTTGGTATGGTTCTGCGCGGGGCTACCGGGCGCGACATCGTTGACCTGATGAGCGAAAAGGTGATTACACCGCTCGGGCTGGAACGGACACCGATCTATCTGACGGACGGAGTCGGTATCGAATTCGTGTTGGGCGGCCTCAATTTTACCACGCGCGATTACGCCCGGTTCGGACAGATGATCCTGCAAAACGGCAACTGGCAAGGCCGGCAAGTCGTGCCCGCAGACTGGGTCACCGTCTCGACCGGACGGCGCGTGCGGACACCGCCCGATGAAATGGACTATGGGTATCAGTGGTGGATCCCCGATGGTGCCGCGCCCGGACAGTTCACAGGGCGTGGAATTTACGGTCAGTACCTCTACATTGACCAACCGGCGGGCGTGGTTATCGTGTGCACAGCGGCAGACCGACGCTTTCGAGAAGACGGCAGACCGCAACTCAACATCGACATGTTTCGCGAGATTGTCGCAGCAACGAAAGACTGAACACAATGGAGCCAGAGGACAGCATCAACGTATTGGGCACCGACCTTGTGGTCTGCGGGATGGACCCGGTCACGGGCTTTTTCCGCGACGGGCATTGCAACACCTGCGCGGCGGATCAAGGCAGCCACACGGTTTGCGCGGTGATGACGGCCGAGTTTCTCGCTTTTTCCAAATATGTCGGCAACGATCTCAGCACGCCCCGCCCCGAATACAACTTTGCAGGTCTGAACCCCGGCGACAGCTGGTGCCTGTGTGCCGCCCGTTTCCTTCAGGCCCACGACGAGGGATGCGCGCCCAAAGTCAGCCTTGAGGCCACTCATCAGCGCGCTCTGGACATTGTGTCGCTTGAGGTTTTGCGCGCCTACGCCGCCTAACGCAGCGGACCGTCCATCAGGTCATCGATGAACAAGGCAAGCAGCTGCGGGCGGCCGCTCACCCCCGCTTTGCGATAGATCGCATTGGTCTGTGCCTTGACCGTCCCTTCGGAGGTTTCACGCATTTGGGCGATGTCCTGTGTGCTCATCCCCTTGATCGAAAACAGCGCCACATCCCGTTCCGCAGGCGTCAGGCCCCAGTCGCGAAACCGATCGTCCAGAAGCTCCATGAACGCACCCGAAGCGGCCCGCAACTGGCTTTCGACATGGGCCGAGCGGCGCAGGGTTGCGCGCAGCATGAATGCACCAACCCCGGCCCCGATAATCAAGCCCAGTGCTGCGCCGATTTCGATCAGTTCATGCACCTGCCAGTTGACCAGTGCGACCGGCCAGCCAAACACCGTGATCATGATGTCAGAGATGAAGAAAACCGCGCAAAGGACTTGAACCACGAAGACGACGGAAAACAGGATCAGGTTGCGACGCGGACGGTCAGTCATCGTCGCCCCCGTCTCCATCACCATCTCCGCCATCGCTGTCGCCGTCACTGTCGCCGTCGTCGTCGCGGTCGTCGTCCCGATCATCATCGTCATCGTCCCCTGATCCGGAGTCGCCACGCCCGGAGGTCGGGTCAAAGATGGTGCCGGAACCGCCTTCCCTTTCCTCGAACGGGCGCCAGTAGTCCCGCAGGATTTCGCCCGTAACCGGGTTCACAATAATCTCGCGGTACAACGTGTCGCTCTGGGCGACGATGCGCGACCGCCCCAGCAGGGTGCGTCGGACTTCTATGTCGCCAAAGCCCTGATCGCGCAGTTGGCGCACGATGCTGTCTTCGATGGGTCCGGCATTCAGCGGAGAAAGCGCGAGGCAAGCCAGCAACGCGGAAAGGGCAAGGTATCTGATCATGTCGCACCAAAGGCGGGGCCACGTATCACGGGCCCCGCAATAAGAGGTTTCAGTTTGGTCGCGCCGCGCGCCAATCAATCGTCGTCGCCATCCCCGTCGTCATCGCCTCTGTCGTCACGGCTGTCGTAATCACGGTCGTCGTGGTCGTCGTCATCATAGTCACGTTCGTCATAGTCGCGGTCATCATAGTCATCATCATCATCGTAGCGATCATCATAGTCGTCATCATCATCGTAGCGATCATTTTCGTACCGGTCGTCGTCGTCATAGCGATCATTCTCAAATGTCGCGCGGAGAGAGTCCCAAAAGTCTCTGCCCGAACCATTTTGCCAGAAATTCGCCTCTTGCAGTGTTTCCACCATGTTCGAACCGGCATTCCACGGGCTGGCGTGCGCGCTGGTTGTCATCAAAAGGGCGATTGTGGTCAGTGTCAGGGTCGTCTTCATTGTGCGTTCCTTTCAAGATCAAAGGACAGGGCGGCATGCCCGTGTTCCATGCCGACCACATGGGATCACTCTCGCAGTTCCGGCTATTTTACAGAGGTTTATAGGCCTGCAAATAAACGCAGGCAGGACGCCCCTAAACTCGGGTTTAGGGCACGACATGCTGACATGGCAGACAGTTTATGGACAGGCGCGCGAGCGCGCCTATTCGACGTTGCGCCCTTCGGGGCCCGTCATGTCAAACCCAAGCGCGCGGGCCACGGTAAAGATGTCCTTGTCCCCGCGCCCGCACATGTTCATGCATATGATGTGATCAGACGGCAATTCCGGGGCTATTTTCATCACATGGGCCAGCGCGTGGCTGGGTTCGAGCGCCGGGATGATTCCTTCGAGCGTGCAACACAGCTGGAACGCCTCCAGTGCCTCCTTATCGGTGATCGAGACGTATTGCGCCCGCCCGATGTCATGCAGCCAGGCATGTTCAGGGCCGATGCCCGGGTAATCGAGCCCCGCAGAGATCGAGAACCCTTCGAGAATCTGCCCATCGTCATCTTGCAGCAGGTAGGTACGGTTGCCGTGCAACACGCCGGGGCGGCCACCGGTGAGCGAGGCGCAATGCTCCATCTTGGCATTCACGCCCTTGCCACCGGCCTCAACGCCGATGATCGCAACCTCCTTGTCATCGAGGAAAGGATAGAACAGGCCCATCGCGTTGGACCCACCACCGATCGCCGCGATGACGGTATCGGGAAAGCGTCCCTCGGCCTCCGTCATCTGGTCACGGACTTCCTTGCCGATGATGCTTTGGAAATCACGCACCATGGCGGGGTAAGGGTGCGGACCGGCAACCGTGCCGATGCAGTAGAACGTGTCGCGCACGTTTGTGACCCAGTCGCGCAAGGCGTCGTTCATCGCATCCTTGAGCGTGCCACGGCCGGAGGTCACCGGCACCACTTCGGCGCCCAGCAACTTCATGCGGAACACGTTTGGAGCCTGACGTTCAACATCATGCGCGCCCATGTAAACCACGCATTTCAGACCGAATTTCGCACAGACCGTCGCCGTCGCAACCCCGTGCTGACCCGCGCCGGTTTCGGCGATGATGCGCGTCTTGCCCATGCGGCGGGCAAGGATGATTTGCCCCAGCACATTGTTGATCTTGTGCGCGCCGGTATGGTTCAGCTCGTCGCGCTTCATGTAGATCTTGGCGCCACCCAGATGCTCGGTCAGCCGCTCGGCGTGATAGAGCGGGCTAGGCCGACCCACATAATGCTTCCACAGGAAATCCATCTCAGCCCAAAACGAGTTGTCTGTTTTGGCCTTTTCGTACTCTTCTTCCAGACTCAGGATCAGCGGCATCAGCGTTTCCGAGACGAAACGGCCGCCGAAATCGCCAAAACGGCCCCGTTCGTCGGGGCCTGTCATGAATGAGTTGAAAAGGTCGTTTGCCATTTGGGCCCTCACACGTTCAGGTCAGATCGCGTTTATACCCGATATGCGAAGGGGTAAAGCCGAGGCGCTGGTAGAAACGGGCCGTGTCGGTGCGACTTTTGTTCATGGTCAACTGCATCAGGGTGCACCCGGCGGCGCGGGCGCGCGCCTCTGCATCCGCGATCATCGCCGCGCCAACCCCCTGTC
The DNA here is from genome assembly GCA_038529225.1 of Pseudomonadota bacterium. Lineage (GTDB taxonomy): Bacteria > Pseudomonadota > Alphaproteobacteria > Rhodobacterales > Rhodobacteraceae > Tateyamaria. The sequence continues at coordinate 10,655 of JBCBDZ010000008.1, forward strand.
CGCGCAGATCGCTTGCGACGCGCACCGTTTCGATCTGTGCCCGCCGCGCGGCCTGCAAAGACAGACCCGAGATGAAAGTCAGTTGATAGGTGGCGATGATGCGCCCGCCGCGCTCACCCACGATCAGGTGATTGTCCGGTTCGTTCTGCATCCGCTCAAGGGCCGCGCGATAATGTTCGAAATCAACGCCTTCGCGCGTGGAACCCAGAACATCATCCGTCATCAGCGCCAGAACATCCGGCAGGTCTTTGGCAACCGCCTCGCGAAACGAGGTCATCACACCGCTTGCGTGGCGGCAAGAAACCCGCGGATCAGACCACTGTCCTTCTGACCCGGTGCTGTTTCCACAGCTGAACTGAGATCCACCTGATTGGCACCGGTCACACGCACCGCTTCAGCGACATTATCGGGCGTCAATCCACCTGCCAGCATCCACGGCACCGGCCAGCGCCGTCCGGCAATCAGCGTCCAGTCAAAGGTTTCCCCGTTGCCCCCGGGTCGATCACCATCTTTTGGGGGTTTTGTATCGACCAGAATTTGATCAGCAACGGCACCGTAGATGTCCAACGCAGGCAAGTCACCGGCATCACCTACCCCCACGGCTTTCATCACGGGCAGGCCATAGCGCGCCTTGATCTCAGCAACGCGCTCCGGGCTTTCCTGCCCATGCAGTTGCAACACATCCAGGGGCACCGTGGACGTCAACTGATCCAGAAAGACATCGTCCGCGTTGACCACCAGCGCGACTTTGGCCACGCCCGGCGGCACATCAAGCGCAAGGTTGCGCGCTTGCTCAATGCTGACATTGCGCGGCGATTTGGAGAAAAACACAAAACCGATGTACTTTGCGCCTGCCTCAACGGCGGCCGCCACGTGTTCGCGTCGGCTTAGCCCACAAATTTTTACCGAAAGGTCGGACATGACGTCCGTTTAACTTGCCTCGTCCAGCAGGGCCAGCACTTCGTCCTTGCCCTCGTGCTTTTCGTTCTTGAGGCGCTTTACCTCGCGCTCAAGCCGGCGCACTTCACGCGCATTGCGTGCGTTTTCAGCGCGCACAGCGTATTCCCGCATCCACTCCCAGACAAACCCCACCAACACCCCAGCCAGAACACCGCCGAAAATAACGATGAACAAGGGCAGTTGTACCGTAGGGGTTACAGCGAAAAGGCCTGCAATTTCGTCCGGTAACATGTGCAGAGACACCATGTTCCGATTGGCCAGTGCCACGGCGATCAAGGCAATCGCGAAAATCGCGATGCAGGCATAGCGAACGTAGTGCATCAGGCCTTCCCGTTCAGACGGTCACGCAACAGCTTGCCGGTCTTGAAAAACGGCACGTGTTTTTCTTCGACATCAACGGTCGCACCTGTACGCGGGTTGCGCCCGACGCGCGCGTCACGCTTTTTGACAGAAAACGCGCCAAACCCGCGCAGTTCGACCCGATCGCCGCGCGCCATCGCGTCTGTCACCTCGTCAAAAATGGTATTCACGATGCGTTCGACATCGCGCTGGTAGAGGTGTGGGTTTTCGTCGGCGATTTTTTGGATCAGCTCGGACCGGATCATGGCATTCCCCCTCAAAACGATGCGACGTTTTGTTCCAGATTTCTCGCCTGACTATAGGAACAAATTTACGGCCCGTGAATAGCAAGGCGTTGGTTTAGGCGGACTTTTGGCCTGCGAAATGCTGTCATTGTGCTGCGCTGCCCATGAAATCACTCGCCCGTCGCGTTCTGATTGCCCCGGCTTCGTCTGTTACTTGTTGCGCAGTGCAGATTGATTCGGGCACAGGTTGGAGCCGTTTGAAACGTAAAAAGGGGGGCCGCAATGACCCCCCTTTCCGATGTTCTGGCAAAGCCCGCAGGCCAGCCCTTAGTCGTCGGTTTTCAAAGCCGCGCCAAGGATATCGCCCAAGGACGCACCGGAGTCCGAAGACCCATACTGTTCGACGGCCTCTTTCTCTTCTGCGATCTCGCGCGCCTTGATCGACACACCCAAACGACGGGTCTTGCTGTCGATGTTGGTGATGCGCACATCCACCTTGTCGCCGACCGAGAAGCGCTCAGGGCGCTGTTCGGCACGATCACGGGACAGGTCAGAGCGGCGGATGAAGGACTTCATGCCCTCGTATTCCACTTCAACACCACCGTCTTCGATGGCTGTCACTTCGACAGTCACGATCGAACCACGCTTCACGCCGCCAACTGCTTCGGCGAACTTGTCACCACCGACACCTTTGATCGAAAGCGAGATACGCTCTTTCTCAACGTCGACTTCAGAGACAACCGCGCCGACCATGTCGCCCTTGCGGTAGTCCTGAATGGCTTCTTCGCCGCGCTGGTCCCAAGACAGGTCGGACAGGTGCACCATGCCGTCGATGTCGCCGGGCAGGCCAACGAACAGACCGAACTCGGTGATGTTCTTGACTTCACCTTCGACTTCCGTGCCCTCGGGGTGTGTTTCTGCAAACACTTCCCATGGGTTGCGCTGAGTCTGTTTCAGGCCCAGAGACACGCGGCGCTTGGCGCCGTCGATTTCCAGAACCATGACTTCGACTTCCTGGCTGGTCGATACGATCTTGCCCGGGTGGACGTTCTTTTTGGTCCAGGACATTTCGGAGACGTGCACAAGGCCTTCGACGCCGGGCTCCAGCTCAACAAAGGCGCCGTAATCCGTGATGTTGGTCACGCGGCCTGTATGGGTTGATTCCAGTGGGTACTTGGCAGCGACCAGATCCCATGGATCTTCCTGCAACTGCTTCATGCCAAGCGAGATGCGGTGCGTTTCCTTGTTGATCTTGATGACCTGCACCTTGATCGTTTCGCCAATCGTCAGGATTTCCGACGGGTGGTTCACGCGGCGCCATGCCATGTCGGTCACGTGAAGCAAGCCGTCTACGCCGCCAAGGTCCACGAACGCCCCGTATTCGGTGATGTTCTTGACCACGCCGTCGACAGTCTGACCTTCGGTGAGGTTGCCGATGACTTCGGCGCGCTGTTCGGCACGCGATTCTTCGAGGATGGCACGACGCGACACAACGATGTTGCCACGGCGACGGTCCATTTTCAGGATCTGGAAGGGCTGTTTCAGTCCCATCAGCGGGCCAGCGTCGCGAACGGGGCGCACATCGACTTGAGAGCCGGGCAGGAAGGCCACAGCACCGCCGAGGTCGACGGTGAAGCCACCTTTGACACGACCAAAGATCGCGCCTTCGACGCGTGCTTCGCCAGCATAAGCAGTTTCGAGGCGATCCCAGGCTTCTTCACGGCGTGCCATCTCGCGCGAGATAACCGCTTCGCCCTTGGCATTTTCAGCCGAGCGCAGGAAGACTTCCACTTCATCGCCAACGGCGATTTCAGGGGCTTCTCCGGGATTTGCGAATTCTTTGAGTTCGACGCGGCCTTCCATCTTGTAGCCTACGTCGATGATGGCCTGACCCGCTTCGATGGCGAGTACTTTGCCTTTGACGACAGACCCTTCTTCGGGTGTGTCCATTTCGAAGCTTTCTTCAAGGAGGGCTTCGAATTCCTCCATCATTTTATCAGCCATGTGGCGTCGGTTTCCTAACTATTTCTGTTTTGACGGGCCGTGCGGTTGTCTCCGCCGGTCTGGGTTGGGTTCATTGGTCAGGTGCGTTACTCAAAGCAAAGAGGGCCGGAATAGTCCGACCCTGCTCTTCTCGATGTCTTGAGTGGCGTTTACACCTTGGCGACGAGCGGGCGTATAGCGGGCTTCTTGGCAGTTCGCAAGCCCATGATGCGGTGTTGCACATATGGCCAATGCCGGAGCGAGGGGCCAGCCCCTCGCGCTCCCCGAGGTATTTCAGACCCAAAGACAAAGCGCGCCCCCGGCAATAACCTTACCGAGGGCGTCTTCGGGTGCGGTCATCGGCGCCTCCGCCTGTACCGCGCAACGAGTTTGGACGCAGTCTGGTTAACAAACCGTTACGTCTTTGGGTCTCAAATACCTCGGGGTTTGGGGCAGAGCCCCAAGCGTGCGCGCGCAAGACAGGACGTGCGAACGAAAGTGCGCTCCTTTTGGCCTTTCTGCTATATCTCTTCGCCCAGTTCCTGCAATTCCTTCAGCAATTCGCGGTAGATTCCATTGCTGTCGCCACCCCCGTAACTCAGCGCGCCGCCCGAATAGGACTGGCCGTAAGTACGCGCTACGTTGATGGTCTGGATAAAGGCCGACAGAAGCTGGTCCTTCTCGAGCGGACTGAGCGGATGGATGAACACCCCCCACAAACGCCCCTGCGCGACGGCATAGCGCGCATCAAGTGCGGTGTCGAAGTTTGCCTGCATCAGGCGCATCAACTCGTCTGCGGCCAGACCCTCGGCAGAGCGGATCGGGACCATGGCGCGCATACGGTCCGCGACGGGGTCGGCGACGACAACCAAGGTAATATCGTCAATCACGAACTGGATGGCATTGCCTGCCGCCTGCGCCTCGGGGTCGATGGCGCGTATGATTTCTGCCATTCTCACCATGGACATCGGAGGTTCACTCGACGGCGGGACATCCGGCACATCGCTATCCTGGGCGAGCGCGACAGAGGCGCAGGCGATAAATGCGAGGAGCAGAGACATGGCGTGGCGCAGGAGCAGTTTCATGATGCAGAACCTTTCGTGTGACACCGAAAGGCTAAGCCGGTTACGACTCAAAATCCACGCACCGTTTGGTGATCTCGACGCGTAAGGCGCAGGTGTCCTGCGCCTCACCCGACGTCAGAGCTCTGATTTCAACGCATCCACGAGGTCAGTACGTTCCCAGCTGAAGCCGCCATCCGCATCCGGAGCACGGCCAAAGTGGCCATAGGCTGCGGTGCGCTGATAAACCGGACGGTTCAGCGACAAATGTTCGCGAATACCCCGTGGAGTAAGGTCCATTACCTTGCCGACAGCTGCCTCGATGGCGGCATTGTCCACAGCGTTTGCGCCCACAGTGTCGCAGTAAATCGACAGTGGTCTGGATACCCCAATGGCATAGCTGAGCTGGATCGTGCATTTGTCGGCCAACCCGGCTGCAACCACGTTCTTGGCCAGATAGCGCGCGGCATAAGCGGCCGAGCGGTCCACTTTGGTCGGGTCTTTCCCGGAAAATGCACCGCCCCCGTGCGGGGCCGCGCCACCGTAGGTGTCTACGATGATCTTTCGCCCCGTCAGGCCCGCATCCCCATCCGGGCCACCGATCACGAACTTTCCGGTGGGGTTCACGTGCCATTCGGTTTCGTCGGTCAACCACCCGTCGGGGAGGATTTCGGCGATGTAAGGTGCCACGATACTGCGGATGTCGTCGCTGGACAGGTCTTCGACCAGGTGCTGGGTCGACAGAACCAGAGAGGACACACCAACCGGTTTTCCATCACGGTAGATCACGGACAGCTGTGATTTGGCATCGGGGCCAAGCGCCGGTTCGGTCCCGTCTTTGCGCACTTCGGCCAGACGCCGCAGGATTGCGTGCGCGTAGTGGATCGGGGCTGGCATCAACTCCGGCGTTTCATTGGTCGCAAAACCGAACATTATGCCCTGATCTCCGGCGCCTTCATCCTTGTTGCCCGACGCGTCGACCCCTTGGGCGATATGTGCGGATTGCTCATGCAACAAGTTGGTGATCTCGCAGGTCTTCCAGTGGAACTTGTCCTGCTCGTATCCGATGTCCTTGATGCAGGACCGGGCGATATCGTCGATCTTGCCCATATAGTCGTGCAACTTGTCCTGATCGCTGAGCCCCACTTCACCGCCGATCACAACCCGATCTGTCGTGGCGAAAGTCTCGCACGCCACGCGGGCTTCCGGCTCTTCGGCCAGAAAGGCATCTAGAACGGCGTCCGAAATACGGTCGCAGACTTTATCGGGGTGGCCTTCGGACACGGACTCCGAGGTGAAGGTATAGTTTTTACGGGACATAAGTGCTCCAATTTACAATGCAAATGCCACGTCAGGAAGCCGTTGTGGCGCGTATCGAGCGCCTTACGCGCGGGGATTGCCTGCGTCAATGCCAATCGTGCGGGCAGTTAACAGGCGCCGCAATACCATGGCAAAAAGGCCAGACAGCAGAACCAGCGCCCAAGGAAGATCACCGGTGCCCGCATAGACTGTCGGCGCGCCCGGCGCGGGCAAAGCTGCGTCAAGGTAACCTGCTGTATTCAATGCCAACGACGCGGTGACACGACCCCGCGGGTCGATCATCGCCGATATCCCGGTGTTGGCGGCCCGCACCATGGGCAGGCCCTGCTCAATCGCGCGCATCCTGGCCTGGGCAAGATGCTGTTGCGGGCCGGATCGCGACCCGAACCAGGCATCATTGGTCAACTGCATCAAAAAGGCGGGGCGTTGCGGCGCGCGCCCCACATCATGGGCAAAGACGGCCTCGTAGCAGATCAGAGGCAGGGCCGTGCCGAGCCCCCCGAAATCCAGCAACCGCGGCCCCGGCCCGGCCGCGTACCCCCCTTCGGCCCTTTGGGCAAGACCGCCGACATTGATCCGGCGAAACAGCCATTCTGCGGGCATGTATTCCCCGAACGGAACCAGATGGTGCTTGTCATAGGTCTGCACCACCTGCCCGTTCCCATCCAGCACCACCAGGCTGTTGAAGTAATTACTGTTTTCGCGCCGCTGTATGCCCAGGGTGACTGGCGCGCCCCGCGCCGCCTCGGCAATCGCATCAAAAACGACCTGCGCATTTTCCGCCAGATAGGGCAATGCGGTTTCTGGCCAGACAATCAGGTCCGGACCACCCGGGGCGGAAGTGTAGTCGATCTGGCGTTTCACGAAGACAGGGATTCTCGCGGGGTCCCACTTTTCGTCCTGCGGTGCGTTCGGCTGGATCAGGCGCACCACGTGTTCCGTCATCGGCACGTCACCGGTGCCCATGGGGATCAGGCCAAGGGCTGCAACACACATGGCGGGCGTGCCCAAAACCAGTCTGACCCGCGCTAGGGACACGGCAGCGGCGACGATACCGCAAACAAGCAGCGTCAGGCCATGTGGGCCCAGCCACGCCAGCGCCTGCCCGGCCAAGACCCCGACAAATGCCTGAACGGGAGACGCCCAGGGAAAGCCGGTGAAGATATAGGCGCGCAGCATCTCGGCTGCCGTCAGGGTCAGGGCCAGTTGCCAGGTCTGCCCTCCGGCCCAGCGGGCCAGACCAAGGGCCAACGCCCAGAAACTGCCAAGAAGCAGAGCCAGAAGAACAAGAGCGAACGGGGCCATCCAGCCGGTTACAGCAGCATCCACCTGAAAGGGTTCGGTGATCCAGGTCAGGGACAGTGCAAAATACCCGGCGCCGAGGGCCCAGCCGGTCCACATGGCGGACCGCCAATCGGATGAAACGGACAACAGGACAAACGCCCCGATGAGGGGTACGAAAATCGCAGCTGCAAACGCGAAAGGATCATGCGCCAGCGCGCCCACTGCGCCCGCAGCAAAGGCCAATACAGCCAACGCCCAACGCGGAAGGGCCGCGAGGCGGGCGGCCACTGGGATCATTCGGCGGCGTCCCGCCCCGTTAGACGCACGCGCAACCGCTTGATCCGGCGCGGATCGGCATCGATCACCTCGAATTCCGGGCCATCGGGATGCTGGACCACTTCGCCCCGGCCCGGCACCCGCCCAGCAAGCATGAAGACAAGACCGCCAAGCGTGTCGATCTCTTCTTCGTCAACAGCGTCGTGCGTGGTGAGTGAAATACCGACCTCTTCTTCAAACTCATCCAGCGGAGTCTTGGCCAGCGCCAGATAGCAGCCCGTCTTTTCGCGGGTGAACATGACGTCTTCATCGATATCGTGTTCATCCTCGATCTCGCCAATGACTTGTTCGATCAGATCCTCGATCGTGACCAATCCGTCGACACCGCCATATTCATCAATGACCAGCGCCATATGCCGCCGCTCGGTCTGCATTTTGGTCAGCAAGACGCCGATGCTCATGGACGGGGGCACAAACAAGAGCGGGCGCAGACCGGCGCGCAGATCAAAGTCAGCGCCTCCGCCGTTGAATCCGTAGTTGAGTGCAATGTCCTTGAGATGTGCAAAGCCGATGGGGGTGTCGATCGTTCCTTCGAACACCGGCAAGCGTGTCAGCCCGCTTTCCTTGAAAACGCTGACCAGTTCATCAAGCCCGACAGTATCCGGTACAGCCGTGATATCGGCCATCGGAACAGCCACGTCCTCAACCCGCATCCGGCGCAGGTTGATCATGCCATGCTCTTGCGGACGCGGTGCCTGCGCCGCTCCCTCTAGGTCACTTGTTTCCGAAGGGGTGAGCGCGCCGATCACGCGCGCAAAGAAACCACCAGCCTGTACAGGTTCTTTGGTGTCATTGTCCGACTGCGCGCGCTGCGCTGCGCCAGACGATCCGTCGTTTTCGCCCATTGGCTCCTGTCCGGTTTACATGCCCCTCGGATTCGGAGGGGCGTCGATGGCCTAATATGGGTCAGGGACCCCCAAGATGCCAAGTAGTTTGACTTCAAGTGCTTCCATCCGCGTGGCGTCGCGGTCACGGATGTGATCATAGCCCAGCAGGTGTAACGTTCCGTGAACAAGCAGATGGGCCACGTGGTGCTCCGGCGGCTTGCCTTGTTCGGCGGCTTCTCGCACACATGTCTCGTAGGCGATGGCAATGTCCCCAAGGCCGAGAACGCCATCCGGGGTCGGTACCGGCGCCTGCGGAAGATCGCCGTCTTTTTCAGCCGAAAGATCAGTTTCTGGCCAACTGAGCACGTTGGTCGGCTCAGGCTTTCCGCGGAATTCAGTGTTGAGCGCCGCGATGCGGGCGTCATCGCACCCCAACACAGACAATTCGAATGGGGCACTCACCTGCACGGCATCCAGGGTTGCCGACACTGAATCACGCGCCAGATCGCGCAAACCCAACTGGGTCCAGCGCGGGTCCTCGATCACCACATCAATCATGCGGCCGCAGTATCGAATCAACGCAACCGCTCCAAGCCTTGATGGGTGATTTGTCGCAAATTTGTGACCCTGTTTTTTCAATTCGGAAACGGTATTTTCGACTTCAGGTGGAAAACGGGCGGATTCCATCCTGCGTTTTTTTCAAAACGGAAAAGTGGCGTTCGCTGCCGTATTTCAGTATTTTATCGTTATTGTTCAACGCAGTAATTGGAGAAGCATGAGTATGTTGCGTTACCTTTATCCAGCGGTTTGTGCCGCAGTTTTAACCGGGGCCGGTGCCGTGCACGCTGCACCTGTCGATCTCACAGGATGGGCCGAGAACGGCCTTGTGAACAACGGTGCCGGAATATGGACGGTGCAACCCGGGAATGATTCCGTGATCCAGTCCCGGAATGGAAACCCAACGGTTTTCTACGATGCCACACCTGCCGGCGCGAGTGCCCAGGGTGAGCAACTGAGTGGGTCAATTGAGGTTCTGACAACAGGAGACGATGACTTTGTCGGTTTCGTGCTCGGTTACCAGAACAACGAGATCAACAGTACGACTGCCGATTTTTGGCTGATCGATTGGAAACAGAATGACCAAAACCCCGCTGTCGATGGTTTGGCGCTCAGCCACGTGTTCGGCGATCTGACCACAACCAGTGGTTCAGGGACCGGCGGCTGGTGGAACCATGCCGACCCAATCAACGAAGCGGCACGCGGAACGAACCTGGGTTCAACCGGCTGGAACGATCAGCAAAAGTACACCTTCGATCTGACGTTCACGGAGGACTTGATCGAAGTCTTCGTCGATGGACAACTTGAAATCAGCTATTCCTCCACGGACCACGGATCCACATTTACGGATGGCTCTTTCGGTTTTTACAATTTCTCGCAAGCTCAGGTCGAGTATGCAGGCATCACGCAGACGACGCTGCCGCCCACAACGCCACCTGCGGTGCCTTTGCCCGCTGGCCTGCCACTGATGCTGGTCGGTATCGGCGCATTTGGCTGGATGCGCCGCCGCCAGGCCGCCTAGAGGGTCTTGTAAAGAACATTGGGAACGGGCGCTCACCCAGCGCCCGTTTTTTGTTGCCTAATCCGCTGCGCTGTCGGCTTCGTAAGCTTCGATGATGGCAGCAACGAGCGGGTGGCGCACCACGTCTTTGGATGTGAAATAGTTGAAACTGATTTTGGGCACCGACTTGAGCAGCCGCTCTGCATCCCAGAGGCCCGAGGGCACACCGCGCGGCAAGTCGATCTGGGTGCGATCCCCTGTGATGACCATCCGCGATCCTTCGCCAAGCCGCGTCAGGAACATCTTCATCTGCATGGTGGTCGCATTCTGAGCCTCGTCAAGAACGACAAACGCATTCGACAAGGTGCGCCCGCGCATGAAGGCCAGCGGGGCGATTTCGATGGTCTTTTCCTCTTTCAACTTGGCCAGTTGCTTGCCCGGCAAAAAGTCGTTCAATGCGTCGTAAAGCGGCTGCATGTAAGGATCGACTTTTTCCTCCTGCGTACCGGGCAAAAAGCCCAGCCGTTCGCCGGCTTCGACAGCAGGTCGGCACAGAATGATCTTGTCGACTTCGCCCGAGATGAACATGGATACGCCCACTGCCACCGCCAGGTAGGTCTTGCCCGTCCCGGCAGGCCCGATCCCAAAGGCCAGTTCATGTTCAAAGAGCGACTGGACATACGCCTTTTGCGCATCCGTGCGCGGTTCGACCAGTTTCTTGCGGGTCTTGATCTCGATCCGGTTGCCAACAGGCATTTCCAGTTGGTCGCCGTCGCGGGTGCCGGTGTCGGCCTCGGATCCGCCCATGCGCAACTCGCGGTCGACATCTGCGGGGGCAACGTCCTTGCCCCCTTCCAGACGCAGGTACAGCGCCTGAAGCACCTCTTTGGCGCGCGCCTGTGCTGCCTCTTCCCCGAGCAGGACAAGGACATTGCCGCGCCGGATGATCTGCACATCAAGCGCCGTTTCAATCGCCGTGAGATGCCCGTCATAGGGACCGCACAGGTCGATCAACAGTCGGTTGTCCGGAAATTCGATCAGAGCTTCGGTCGCTGTGACAGTGCTCAAGTCACATATCCTTTCGGGTGAGTCGCCGGAATGGTGCCAAGCCGATCAGGCAGCGGCAAGGCATCATCGGACAAAAGTACCAAAAAACCGCGCGAAATCGTCTCGCGCGGCTTGGTTTTGACGGTGATGCGCAACGCCTAGTGATGCGGCGTGTGGGGTGGGTGGACCACGTGTCCGTGACCTGTGGTGGGGCGCACCACAACCTGTTCCGTGCGCACATTTGCCGGGTTGCGCGGAACGCGATCCCGTACACCCTGTGTGCCGGACCTGTAAGGCCCAAGCACAGTGCCAGGTTCGGCCGCATCGCTGCAGACCGGCAGACCGGACACCGGATCAAGGCGGTTGGAGGCCCGCGCCTCGACTCCGTCGTCAATGTACCAAGTCTGGCATCCGTCCGGTGTTATCGCGATGCCTGCGTTGTCATTGCGGGATGCGGTGGAATCAAAGCCTCCATCGGCCGCAATCGCGATGTAGTCGTCGGGACCGGAGTAGGATTTCAGTCCCATGCCCGGCTCAGAACACGCCGACAGCGCGCCTGCGCCGATCACAGCGAAAATGAGTTTTTTCGAGGCCATGTTTACCACCTGTAGCAGATTACTTCGACGCGCCGGTTTTGCTTCATCCCGGCTGCCGTTGAGTTGGAGGCGCGTGGGCGGGTTTCTCCGAACCCGATCTCACGCTCGATCACTGCGCCAACCGAACGCCCGACATTCGCAACCGCGCGGGCGCGATGCTCTGAAAGAGTTTGGTTATAGGCGTTCGAGGCCCGGCTGTCGGTGTGCCCGTAAACCGCATAGCCAAACACCCCAGTCTGGGCAAAGACTTCGCGCAGCCTTTCGCGTGCGCTTGCGTTCAGCCTGGAACTGTCGGTGGCAAACATCGTGTCCGCGTCCCCGACGAAACACGTGTTCTGCCGCACGCAGACAGGTTTGCCGGTCTTGGGATCAAGCCGGTTGACCTGCACCTGTTCGATGCCGCCATCGGCCATCCAGTGCATACAGCCATCAGGGTCGATCCAGATCCCCCACTGTATCCGGCCGGACTGTTCGCCCCGCGCCACATTCTGGGCTGATGCGCTTTCGCTCAACATGCCGATCCCGCAGGCCATCGCCAATGCGAATTTCAGCATACCGTTTCGTCTAAACATGTACTGACCCCCTTCGCCGGAGCACATATTTCCTATGCCCGGCCACATCACTGTGTGTTGCTGCTTTCGAGCGCACCGAAATCTTGGCAGCACAGCACACTCGCCTCATAGACAGAGTGTAGCAAAGAAACGGCAACTGTGAAGGAAAAACCACTAGATGTCGTGGCAGAGCCAAGGCTTTCAACCAAAACGGGCGGTTAGCACATGATTTTGCGGTGCACCCTAGCGGTTCACCAAGGTTCCGGCCAGTGAATTGGTCCCCGCCGAGATGATTCTCACATCCGCAATGTCGCCAACGGCAACATCCGCATCTGCCACGTGAACCGCGTGCAGATATTCGCTTTTGCCAACCATCTGACCGGCGAGGCGACCGGGTTTTTCAAACAGCACGCGGACGGTGCGCCCGATCATGCTGTCCTGAATCGCACGCTGTTGCGTGGTGATCAGCGCCTGAAGGCGTTGCAGCCGTTCATCAGCCTCGGCTGCATCCACTTGCGCGCGTTCAGCCGCAGGCGTGCCGGGCCGTGTCGAATACTTGAAGGAATAGGCGTAGCCATAATTCACCGCCTCGACCAGATCGAGCGTGGCCTGAAAATCTTCTTCCGTCTCTTCGGGAAAGCCGACAATGAAATCTCCGGACATCAGGATGTCGGGGCGTGCCGCGCGGATACGTTCGATCAGGCGCAAATAGCTTTCGGCGGTGTGGCTGCGGTTCATCCGCTTGAGGATTTTGTCGCTGCCCGACTGCACCGGCAGGTGCAGGTACGGCATCAGTTTGGCACATTCACCATGTGCGGCGATCAGATCATCGGTCATGTCGTTGGGGTGGGACGTGGTAAAGCGGATGCGCTCCAGCCCGTCGACGCGGTCCAGATCCCAGATCAGTTTGGCCAGCGTATAGTCCGAGCCATCCGGCCCCGCACCGTGATAGGCATTCACGTTCTGCCCCAACAGCGTGATCTCGCGCACGCCGCGTTCGACCAGATCGCGGGCCTCGTCCAGAATGCGGGCCGCCGGACGGCTGACCTCGGCGCCGCGGGTATAGGGCACCACGCAGAACGCACAGAACTTGTCGCACCCTTCCTGTACGGTCAGGAAGGCGGAGGGGCCCCGCGCGGCCTTGGGTCGGGATTTCAGCCGTTCGAATTTGTCTTCCTCGGGGAAATCCGTGTCGAGCGCCTTTTCCCCCGAACGGGCCTTGGCCTCCATTTCAGGCAGACGATGATAGCTTTGCGGACCAACGACCAGATCGACCGCGGGTTGGCGGCGCATAATCTCGGCCCCCTCGGCCTGAGCCACGCAACCGGCCACGCCAATCTTCAGGTCGGGCTTGTCGACTTTGAGCGCCTTCATGCGGCCGAGTTCGGAATAGACTTTTTCGGCCGCTTTTTCCCGGATGTGGCAGGTGTTCAGCAGGATCATGTCCGCCTCTCCCGCCTCGGTGGTTTCGACATAGCCCTGCCCACCCAGGGCCTCGGCCATGCGTTCGCTGTCATAGACGTTCATCTGGCAGCCATAGGTCTTGATAAAGAGCTTTTTCGGCGTCGTCATGGGGGCATCCGGGTGTTAGAGGAGTCAGGTTGGCGATCTAGCAGCGGGACGGCGCGCTTGCAATGCATCCCGGATTAACCGAATGAAAGGAAGAAACCGCCAAGAACACGCCAGATGCATTACGACAGCCTCGCCACGATGATCAAATCCACCGCTGCGGTACCACCACAGGGACCGGTGGCGCTGGTCTTTGTCGAGGACGATGTCGAGGTCGCGACAACCCTGCGCCATCACCAACAGATCGGATTCAAGTCGCTGATCGCGTGCATGCCCCGCAGTTTTTCGCTGCCCCGCGACCTCGAAGACCGCGTGATCCGCGTGGACTATGACATGACAGCCCCGGCCGCCATGGAGTCGGCCGTCAACCTGCTGATCGCGTCGCTGCCTGCTGACACGTGGATGTACTACTGCTTCAACGCCGAGTATCTGTTTCATCCGTTTTGCGAAACGCGCACGGTCGGCGAAATGCTCGCCTTTCACACCGAAGAGCGGCGGTCTGCCATGCTGACTTACGTGATCGACCTATATGCGGACGATCTGCATGAGTTCCCGAATGCGGTGGCGCTGGACCGGGCCTATCTGGACAAGTCGGGGTACTACGCGCTCGCCCGTCCGGATGAAAACGGACACCCGAAAGAACGGCAGTTGAGCTTTTACGGCGGGCTGCGCTGGCGGTATGAGGAGCATGTGCCAGCGGCCCGGCGCAAGATTGACCGGATTGCCCTGTTCAAGACCAAGCCGGGGCTGACCCTGCGCGAGGATCACACGTTTTCAGACGAGGAATACAACACCTATGCCTGCAAATGGCACCACAACCTGACGGCCGCGATCTGTTCGTTTCGCACCGCCAAGGCCCTGAAACTGAACCCGGGCAGCACCTTTGATATCGAGACGTTTACCTGGCACAACTCGGCCCCGTTCGAGTGGCATTCCCGCCAGCTTCTGGATCTGGGGCTGATGGAACCGGGGCAGTGGTTCTGAGGGGTGTCCCAGCGTCGGACACCCCCTCACCCACGTAAAAACAAGAACTTGCAGAGGCCGGGTAATGGTCTGTTAAGATCTCGCCCGAGACTATGATCGTCGTGGCGGCGGCAATCAGTCTGAAAAGAAGGTGGCGAGCGCCTCAATCTCGGTCTGTCGCAACTCGTGTCCGCCCTCATGCACTTCGGCGCGCAAGTTGGCGCCTTGCGACTTGAGCCATGCAATCAGCCCTTCGCTCATCGCCCATGGCGTGATCGGATCACGCCGCCCTGCGGTGATCAAAACGGGACGATCCCGCATCGCTGGCGTTGTAACCGGGTCCCAGGTCACCAGCGGATGCAACAGCCCGACGCGGTCAAACAGGTCCGGACGCTGCAGGAAAACAGCAGCCAGAATGTTGGCCCCGTTGGAATAGCCAAAGGCATAGACCGGGCTGTCGGGATAGTCCGCGCGATGCGCCTGAACAAAGGCGATCATCTTGTCACGCGCGCGGGCCAGATCGTCCATGTCATACATGCCTTCGCCGGTGCGACGGAAAAACCGCGCCGCCCCCATCTCGGAAACGTCTCCCCGGGGCGAGACGACGCCCGCCCCCGGAACCAGTTGGCCTGCAAGATCAAAGAACTGACGTTCATCCCCGCCGGTGCCGTGAAAGGCAAAAACCAAAGGGCGTCCGGGGTCAGGCGCTGTGACCAGCGCCTGATATGTGGAAGTTGTCGTCATGAGACCCTCCGTCAGTTTGCGATGGCAGGCAGTCCCGCCTCGATCCGCGCGCGATGCGGCTCATAGCGGGTCGGCAGTTTCAGCGCCTCGCCGAGATGGGCCGTATCTTCGTCCCGATCAAAGCCGGGTTCATTCGTGGCAATTTCAAACAGCACACCACCCGGCGTGCGGAAGTAAATTGCCCAGAAATAGTCGCGGTCGATCACGGGGGTGACCTGATAACCGGTGGCCATCAGGGCCTCGCGCACCCGCAGTTGCGCTGCGCGATCCTCGACGGCGAAGGCGATGTGGTGGACAGACCCCGCCCCCTGGTTTGCAGTGGGGGCAGCCCCGGTCACACGCTCAAGGTCAATGGTGTCAGCCGCATTGCCGCCCTCGATCACATAGCGGGTGATATCGCCAGCGGTTTCGGCCTTTTGATAGCCCATGAAACCCAGCAATTCGCCCGTGGCATCCACATCGCGCAGCCGGAACCGTGCGCCGTGAAAGCCAAGGATACCTGTGTCTTCGGATATCCCGTTGCCGGTCCATGCCGTGCGCTCGCGCGCCGCGCTTTCCACCAGCGCAAAGCCGTCGCCATCCGGGCCTTCAAAACTGAGCCGTGTTTCGCCAAAAGCGATATCCTCGTTCAGCCCTGTCACCCCTTGCTTGGCAAGTTGATCGGACCAGAACGGCAGGCTGCCTGTGGGCACGGCAAATTCGGTGATCCCAACCTCGCCCGCGCCACGGCTGCCTTTCGGCATGTGAACAAAGGGGAAGTAGGTCATCACAGAACCGGGCGTCCCCGCCTCGTCCCCATAATAGAGGTGATAGACGTCAGGCGCGTCGAAATTCACAGTTTTTTTCACACGGCGCAGTCCGAGCGTTTGGGTGAAGAAGGCGTTATTGGTGTTGGCATCCCCCGCCATCGAGGTGACGTGGTGCAGACCTTGGATGTCGTTGATCATGTCTGGCCCTTTCTGAGGTTCCATTTTCTTTGCTGCATGACATACGCCCTCAGTCGCCAAAGTGAATGGACAATAATATTCGTTTATTATTGACAAAAACGGAATTATTACTGCGCCATGATCGAATTGAAGCCCATCAAGGTTCTGCGCGCTGTTTCTGACCTCAAGAGCTTTTCACAAGCTGCCCGCGCGCTTGATCTCGCCCCTGCCTCTGTTACGCGCATCATCAACCAGCTTGAGCAAGACCTTGGCACGCAACTGTTGGTGCGCACGACGCGCCAGGTTGCACTGACCAGCGCGGGGGCGACGGTTCTGTCGCGCTATCGCCCGCTTTTGGAGGGGTTCGAAGAGGTCACGCAAGACTTGCAACGCTCCATCCGTCCGGATGCGGGCCATCTGCGCCTTACAGCACCCGTTTCGCTTGGTATCGCCTTGTTGCCGCAGGTGATCGCGGGCTTTCAGCTGGCCTATCCCGGAATTTCGGTCGAAATCAATTTCACGGATACCCTGATCGACGTGATCGAGGAAAATTGCGATCTGGCGGTGCGTGTGTCAGGCCCACCCAACGACAAATCCACGATCTGGCGCAAGTTGTGCGAGGTGCCCCGCCGGGCCATTGCGGCGGCTGCCTTGTTTGATCGCCTCCCGTGCCCGCAGCATCCCGACGATCTGACCACCGAGGTACTGATGTCCTACGGAGGCAAGGGCGAACCGGAGATGTGGTCCTTTTCGCGTGCGGGCACGCAGCGCAATATCCGCGCGGGCAAACGCGTGATCTCGAACAATGGTGACTTTCTTTATGCGATGGCGCGGCGCGGCGAAGGCATTTGTGTGCTGCCTGACTTCATCACAGGCGATGGTTTGCAGTCCGGCGCGATCATCGAAGTCTTGCCCGAATGGTCGATCCCGTCCCTTTGGCTCACCCTGTTTTATCCCCCTTACGAACGCCTGCCCCCGGTGGTCGGTACCTTTGCCGACTATTTTGAGGCCTTCATAGACGATCACCCGGACCTGCGCGCGACGCTCTAGTCGTGCGCGATACCTTGGATGACCCTCGCCATTATCCTGTACGCAGCATCGGGAACCAGTCCTCGCGCAGCTTTTGTCCCGCCGCCATGTCGTGCCCCGGAAAGGGGGGCGACGTCGGACCGGGCCGCGTGACATAGCGCGCATCATCCCCGACGAGCCGCAGCGAAAACGCCCGTCTGCGCGCGTCACTGTGATTGCCCCGCGCGCCGTGCAGTGTGCGGAAATGGAAGGCAACCGCGTCGCCCGGTTCCATCTCGTATTCCACAATCCGCATCCCCTCGGCCTCCGGGTTCGGAATGGGCATGTAGTCGCCTTCGAAAAAGGCCGTCTCGGACGCCCAGCGCGTTGGCAGGACATCTTTTTCCCAAAGGTGAGAGCCTGCCACGCAGCGCAAGGATGCCGAGCGCACCGGATCGAGCGGCGCCCAGAAACTGATCGTGTGTTTGCCTTCGACAAAGTAATAGGGCGCGTCCTGATGCCATGGGGTCGCCATGGAGGTGCCCGGTTCCTTCACCAGCACGTGGTCGTGAAACATCTGCACCGTCTCGCTGCCCATCAGGGTCGCGGCGGCCTGCGCGATGGCGGGGTCGTGCACGGGGGCGTGGAATTCGGGGATGCGCTGCCAGTTGCAGTAATCGTCAAAGAACAGCCCTGTGTCGCCCGGCCGATCGTTCGTTGAGGCATAAGGCCCAGGTTCGGCCATGTTGCGTGCGATCCCGGCGCGCAAGGCATCCACGTGATCCGCAAACAACCCGCGGATCAGCGCAACGCCATCGGCCTGATAAGTGGCGGCGTCTTGCGCAGTCACATGTGTCATTGGGTCAGGGTTTGCGGCGCAGCCGGATCACCACGTCGACGGACGCAATCTCGGCCCCTTCGGGAGCGTCCGGAAGTTGTGCGATCACCAGTTGGTCGGAAGGGGCGTCTGTCAACTTGGCCTCGTCTTCCCAGAAGAAATGCGGATGGTCGTGTGTGTTGGTGTCAAAGTAGCTTTTGGAGCCGTCCACCATCACTTCTTGCATCAGCCCGGCGTCGCAGAACGCGCGCAGAGTGTTGTAGACCGTGGCGAGGGACACGCCGTCGCCTTGCGCTTTGGCGGCTTCAAACAGGCTTTCGGCCGTCACGTGGCGATGCTGGCCATCACCGATCAAGAGGGACGCCAGCGCCATGCGTTGGCGCGTCGGGCGCAGGCCGGCGCCCGCGAGCCAGTTGGTTTCAATGTCCTGTTGACCCTGTGCCATCATCTTCCTCGTCTTCACCCCTTAGCATATAAGGTCGAAGGGGTGCGCAATTCAATTGTAAATCAGCGCCCTTCCATTATGCCACAGGCGTGTCGCGGTGCCGCCCCGCCCTTGCACTGGTTGTCCGGGCGATGCTAGACGGGCTGTCGATCCTGGGGCCTCCATAGCCCGCGCGCACACCAAGAGGCTGACCATGGCAGACTATCCCACGAGCTTTGACAAAGAGGGCTTGCTGAAATGCGCCGCCGGAGAGCTGTTTGGGCCCGGCAACGCGCAACTGCCCGCACCGCCCATGCTGATGATGGACCGGATCACGGACGTGTCCGGTGATGGCGGCGCCCATGGCAAGGGGCATATCACCGCCGAATTCGATATCACGCCTGACCTGTGGTTTTTCGAGTGCCACTTTCCCGGCAATCCGATCATGCCGGGATGTCTGGGTCTTGATGGCTTGTGGCAACTCACCGGCTTCAATCTCGGCTGGCGCGGTTGGCAGGGGCGCGGCTATGCCCTTGGCGTGGGCGAAGTGAAGCTGAAGGGCATGGTGCGCCCGGACCGAAAGATGCTGACCTACAAGATCGACTTCACCAAGGCGATCCAGACCCGCCGTTTGACCATGGGGGTCGCGGACGGGATCGTGGAAGCGGACGGCGAGGTCATCTACGAGGTCAAGGATATGAAGGTTGCGCTGAGCGAGAGTTGAGCGCGCAATTTGCCGGTCCATGACCACGACCTCTGCCGAGACAAAAGATCATGGGGCGACCGTTCTTTCCCGGCGCGCGTGCCTGAACTTTTCTCAGGCGGATCAGCGCAGTGCGACACTCTCAAGAAAGCCAACCGTTTCCCCATCGGCGTTGCGCAATTCCAGCGTGGGGCCCGTCACGCGAGCCTCGCGGACGGATGTCATGCCTTGGACCCATGCCCGTTCAACCTTGGCCAGTGGCGGCGGGCACGCCATCAATGTCATCGGCCCCGGTTGCAGCGACAGCGATGATCCATCCAGAGTGTAGCCCCCGTTGATCGTGTTGCAGCCAATGCTCGAGGTGAAGGCCGCCTCGCCCGAGCGAAATATGATATATGGCGCGCGCGCGCCTTCGATGGGATCGAGTGTATCACCACCAATCGACAGGATGCGCCAGTGGGCGTCCCCAACGTCTGATTCCGCCAATGCGCGATCACAGGTCAGGCCGGGTACGAACCCGGCCAGCCGGTCGATCACCACCATGTCCCGCTGCCCCCCTTCCATCGCTTCGCGCGCCGCGATGTGTGCGTCAACGACGGCAACAACGGGTGTGCCCGGTTCGGCCCGTACGTCGCCGTAGGCCCGTTCGGCGTCAAGATATGCGCCCTCTGTGGCGACCGGATATGTGACGTCGCTTCCGCATTCGGCGAACGTGGCCGCGTCAGCAAAATATACGAATTCACCAATGAGACGGTGCGCGGGTTGCTGTTTGGTTTGGGCGTTGACCATGATCACCGGGACTGAAGCCGGCGTATTCACAATGGCCATCCGCTTTTCGACGATCTGCAAACTTGCATGCACGACATGACCCGGCCCGGTCCGAGCATCGTCCTCTGTCTGCCAAAGCGCGGCGATGAAGGGCGGATTGACCGCATCCTTTTGGCTTGCCCGACCAAGATCCCTGGAAGGTGCATCGCCCAGCGAGACCTGTTCAAGCCGCGCCTCGAAGGTCACATCCGCCGGGATTTCGATCCGGTCCCGGTAGGTGGCGGACTCGGCAAGTGTTTCTGTGGCGGTCAATGCGCCGCCTGCAATGGCAAGCACCGCCGCGAAAGCAAAAGCAAAAAGCCGCATCGGCGTGATCCTTTGGTTGACGTCCCTACAGAAAAGCACTGCACCCGACCATAACAAGTCAAACCTTGCAAAATCGCAGTGGTTTCCTGTCACGGCACGCGCCCGCAAGACCGTTGCGCGCCGCTCGATACAAACGATCAAACCTAAATTCGCCTGTCGGCTTTCCAGGCGCCGACAGATTGCGGCGCGGGGCACGCTTTGCATCTGTTCGTTCACAGCGCCCCCTATCTCCTTGCACGCCCCTGCCCCCCTGTCCTACATGGGGCTGGCACCAAAATGCACAGGGCTTTCATTTTGTCCGGCGTGAAAACTGAGGTTTGCAGATGAAAAGAGTTGTCGTTACCGGATTGGGCATCGTCTCATCCATCGGGAACAACGCGGACGACGTGTTGGCGTCGCTCAAGTCAGGCGCGTCCGGCATTGTCGCCTCCGAAGAGATGGCCGAACATGGGTTTCGCAGCCAGATCGCCGGCACGCTCAAGCTGGATGTGGCCGAGCAAGTGGAAAAGCGCACTTTGCGTTTCATGGGACCTGGCGCGGCCTATGCCCATATCGCAATGTCTCAGGCCATTGCAGATGCGGGGCTGGAAGAGGCCGACATCGTGAACCCGCGCACCGGACTTGTCGCCGGATCTGGCGGCCCATCGACCTCTGCCATGCTGGCCGCCCATCAGACGGTTCTGAAGACCGGCGCGACAAAGCGGATTGGCCCCTTTGCAGTGCCCAAGTGCATGTCCTCGACCATCAGTGCAAACCTGGCCACAGCCTTCAAGATCAAGGGCATCAACTATTCGATCACGTCGGCCTGTTCGACCTCGCTCCACTGTATCGGCAACGCGGCTGAACAGATCATGCTGGGCAAACAGGATGTGATGTTTGCGGGCGGCGCCGAAGAACTGGACTGGACCCTGTCCTGCCTCTTTGATGCGATGGGTGCGATGTCATCGAAATACAACGACACGCCTGCCACGGCCAGCCGCGCCTTTGACGCCAATCGCGACGGCTTCGTCATTTCGGGCGGTGGCGGCATCGTCGTGCTGGAAGAGTTGGAGCATGCCCGCGCGCGGGGTGCCAAGATCTATGCGGAAGTGACCGGCTATGGAGCCACATCCGACGGCCATGACATGGTCGCTCCCTCGGGTGAAGGTGGGGAACGCGCGATGCGCGTGGCCCTTGAAACGCTGCCAGAGGGACGCTCGGTCGGCTATATCAACGCGCATGGCACCTCGACCCCGGTGGGCGATGTGGGTGAGATTGAGGCGGTGCGCCGGGTGTTCGGTCAGGGCACGACTCCGCCGGTAAGTTCAACGAAGTCCATGACAGGCCATGCCCAGGGTGCCGCCGGGGCGCTTGAGGCGATCTTTAGCCTGCTCATGCTGGAACATGATTTCATCGCGCCCTCGATCAATGTCGAGACGCTGGATGAGGCGCTGGATGCGGCGGAGATTGCGACAACGGTGCGCATGGACGCAGGCCTTGATTGTGTCATGACCAATTCGTTCGGCTTTGGTGGCACGAACGGGTCGATGATCCTGTCGAAATTTCACGGGTAATTTTTGAAAATGTCCAATTTGATGCAAGGAAAACGCGGTCTGATCATGGGGGTCGCCAATGACCGATCCATCGCGTGGGGGATCGCAAAGGCGCTGCACGAGGCAGGCGCGGAATTGGCATTCACCTATCAGGGCGAGGCATTCGGCAAACGGCTGGAGCCATTGGCGGCGAGTGTGGGTTCGGATTTCATGGTGGATGTGGATGTCACGGACGACGCGTCACTGGACGCGGCCTTTGACGCGCTTGGCAAGCGGTGGCCCACGATTGATTTCGTGGTTCATGCCATCGCCTTTTCCGACAAATCCGAACTGACGGGGCGGTTTCTGAATACGTCACGGGCCAATTTCAAACACTCGATGGACATTTCGGCCTACAGCTTTATCGAGGTGGCGCGCCGCGCTCACCCGATGATGATCGAGAATGGCGGGACGCTGTTGACGCTGACCTATCAGGGGTCCAACCGCGTTGTGCCGAGTTACAACGTGATGGGCGTGGCCAAGGCCGCGCTTGAATCCGCCACGCGTTATCTGGCCAATGATCTGGGCCCCGAAGGCATCCGGGTGAATGCGATTTCGCCGGGCCCAATGAAGACGCTGGCAGGGGCCGCCATCGGCGGCGCACGCAAGACCTACAAGCACACGGATCAGAACGCCCCCTTGCGCAGCAATGCCACGCTTGAGGCGGTGGGCGGCACGGCCGTCTATCTGTGTTCGGACGCGGGAGCCTGCACGACCGGTGAGATCATCCGCGTTGATGGCGGCTTTCACGTCCTTGGCATGCCGCAGGCAGATCACCTCTGAACATTTCCACTTTGTCGTCAAATTCTCGCCCAAGTGGAACGATACCGCGATGCCATGGAGATGGCAGAGGTATATCGCGCCCGCGCCCATGAACGGGCCTTTGAACGTCGCGCTGCGCGCACGCGCCGGGCCAAGCGGCTTGCAGGCACCCTGTTTGCACTGACCGGCGCGGGTCTGATGCTGTCCCTGTTTTTGTATCCGCAATTGATGAGCGACGTGGTTGCGTGGTCGCATGGAACGGATGTACCGGCGGCCTTGCGACCCGTCGACAAACCAGATGACATGCACGTCCGCTCGATGCCGAGCAGTGTCGTCCCGGTGCGCCGGGGCGGTGGGGCTTTCGGCAACTGAAAAGTCCGCGTGCCGTTTCCGCATACAGAAACACAGCGATCGGATTTTTCAATGCGGCTCGGCGTATCAGTCTACCCGGCTTCGACCGAAACCACTTCAAAATCGAACACCAGATCGCGCCCGGCGAGCGGGTGGTTGGCATCGAGCATGACCTGTTCGTCGTCAATCGCTGTCACGGTGACGGGCATCGGTTGGCCTTGGGGCGTTTGCATCTGCAACTGCATGCCGACCTCCAGCTCGATATCGTCGGGGATCGCATCCCGCGGCACACCTTGATGCAGCGCGGGATTGATCGGACCGTAGGCATCTGCGCAGTCTATGCTCACTGACTTCTTGTCCCCTGCCTGCATGCCCGGCAGTGCCACATCCAAGCCTTTGATGATGTGGCCTGCGCCCACGACAAATTCCAGCGGGTCGCGCCCTTCGGAGCTGTCAAAGGTGGTGCCGTCCTTCAGAGTGCCTGTGTAGTGGATGCGCACGGTGTCGCCGTTTTTGATTTCGGCCATGTGCATGCTCCTTCAACTTGGGCGTTCACCCTGCCTGTATGTGAGCGGGGGGTAAACCCCGTCCGGCGCTCTTTTCGCCCGCCGGATTCCATTTTTCCGTTCCCGTGGCCCTTTTCGTCCCTGCATCCCCGTGTCAGTGTTTGGGCAACTTGAAAGAGGTTGTTGCGATGCCCATCACCACCTGCATTTTTGACGCCTATGGCACCCTGTTTGATGTCGCCGCCGCGGCCCGTCAGGCAGCGGATGATCCATCCTTTGCTGCGATCAAAGAGGACTGGCCCGCGCTGGCCGAACATTGGCGCGCAAAGCAACTGCAATACACATGGCTGCGCGCGATCACCGGGGCGCATACGGATTTCTGGGACGTGACGCAGAACGGGCTCGACTGGGCGCTGGAAAAGACCGGCCATGCGGATGACCCGGCTTTGCGCGAGCGCCTGTTGGCGCTTTATTGGGAATTGCAGGCCTACCCCGAAGTGCCAGAGATGCTTCACATCCTGAAGAGTGCAGGGTTAAACACCGCCATTCTGTCCAACGGGTCACCGGACATGCTGGACGGGGCGGTGCAATCGGCGGGCATTGCCGATGTGCTGGATGACAGCCTGTCGGTGCAGTCCGTCGGCATCTTCAAGCCTGACGCACGGGTCTATGACCTTGTAGGGCAGCGGTTCGGCTGTACCAAGGCAGAGGTTCTGTTCGTCTCTTCGAACGGATGGGACGCCGCCGGGGCCACTGGATACGGATTTACAACCGCGTGGGTCAATCGCGCCGGCGAACCGATGGACCGTCTACCATGGACGCCGCATACAACCTTGACCGATTTGACGGGTATTCCGGCTTTGGCAGGCGTGGGATGACAACTTTCAAGACCTCAGACGGGTTGAACCTTTTTTACACTGACGAAGGTTCCGGGCTGCCCCTGTTGTGTTTGCCGGGCCTGACAAGGACCACGGTGGATTTTCAGTATGTGACCCCGCATCTGCCCCCCTGCCGTTTGATCAAGATGGATTACCGAGGTCGCGGGCAGTCCAACTTTGACCCGCATTGGCAGAATTACACCCTTCCGATCGAAATCCGCGATGTGATGGAGTTGATGGACCACCTGTCCCTATCTGCCTGTGCTGTCCTTGGCACTTCGCGGGGGGGGCTGAACGGGATGGGTCTTGCCGCTGCAGCGCCGGGCCGGGTGCTGGGCGTGGCCCTGAACGATGTGGGCCCCGAACTGGACCCCGCAGGTCTGAGCGGGATCATGGTCTATCTTGGCCGCAAACCAGCCGCGCGCAATCATGCCGAGGCCGCGATGGCCTTGCCTTACGTGTTGAAAGGCTTTGCAAATGTGCCGCCCGAACGCTGGATGCAGGAGGCGCAGACTCACTTCGTTCAAGGTCCGGCTGGCCTAGAGATCACATATGATCCGCATTTACGCGACGCGGTTGAGGCGGGCGGAGAGGTGCCGGACCTGTGGCCGCTGTTCGACGCGGTTCAGGGTAAACCGCTTTGCCTGATCCGGGGGGCGGGGTCGGATTTGCTAAGTCGTGCCACGGCGCAAAAGATGCAGGACCGCCGCCCCGACATGATCTATGCCGAGGTGCCGGATCGGGGTCATGTGCCGTTTCTGGATGAGCCGGAGGCCGTGGCCGCCCTTGTGGCGTGGATGGAGCAAATGCAATGAATATCGATATGATCCGGGCCGCAGCCACGCGCCTTGAGGGGCATGCACGGGTGACCCCAATGCTCAACTCCCCCTTCATTGACGAGATTGCAGGCCGCCGGGTCTGGATCAAGCCCGAGTGTTTGCAGCGCACAGGAAGCTTCAAGTTTCGCGGTGGCTGGTCGGCGCTGTCTGCGCTTGATCCCGAAACGCGCGCGCGCGGCGTGATCGCATTTTCCAGCGGCAATCATGCGCAAGGTGTCGCCCATGCCGCCACATTGCACGGCGTGCCATCGGTCATCGTCATGCCCAGCGACGCGCCCGCCCTCAAGATTGCCAACACCAAGGCGCTCGGGGCCGAGGTTGTTCTTTATGACCGCGGGAGCGAAGATCGCGACCTGATCGGCGCGCAATTGGCCCAAGAGCGCGGGCTGACCCTGATCAAACCCTTTGACGAACCCGAGGTCATTGCCGGGCAAGGGACCACCGGTCTGGAGATCGTGGCACAAGCCCACGCAGCGGGTGTCGAGACCGCAGACATTCTGGTCTGTTGTGGTGGGGGCGGTTTGACCTCTGGCATCGCTTTGGCCGTTGAGGCGTACGCGCCCGGGCTCCGGGTGCGTCCCGTTGAACCCGAGGGGTTTGACGATGTCGCACGCTCGCTGCGCTCAGGCGGGATTGAGCGCAACAATCGGGTATCGGGGAACATCTGCGATGCGATTATCACACCGCAGCCCGGCGACATCACCTTTCCGATCATGCACCGGCTTTGCGGCCCCGGACTTGTTGTGAGCGAAGACGAGGCGCTGCACGCCATGGCCCTTGCCTTCCTGCGCCTAAAAGTCGTGGCCGAACCGGGTGGGGCCGTCGCCCTTGCTGCCGCACTGTGTCGGCAGGATCAGATTGAAGGAGATAACGTTATCGTCACAATTTCTGGCGGCAACGTGGACCCTGAAATCTTTGCACGGAGCCTCAAAACCCTGCCATGACCGACTTTTCCATCGCCAGTTTCAACGTCAAGAACCTCATCGGCCCTGATGAGGAATATTATCGATTTCAAAGTTATACCCTCGAAGAATACGCGTGGAAAACCGACTGGCTGGCCGAGCAGGTTCAGTCGATGGATGCCGATATTGTCGGCTTTCAGGAAATCTTTGACGAAGGCGCATTGCGCGATGTGATCCGCCAGGCCGATGCAGACGGGATTGCGGACAATC
The DNA here is from genome assembly GCA_038529225.1 of Pseudomonadota bacterium. Taxonomy (GTDB): domain Bacteria; phylum Pseudomonadota; class Alphaproteobacteria; order Rhodobacterales; family Rhodobacteraceae; genus Tateyamaria. Next base: position 37,150 of record JBCBDZ010000008.1, read on the forward strand.
AGGCCCACATTCCAGGACCTAACAAACGGTACCGGCGCAAGGCGATCTTTCGCAAACTGGCCTATCGCCCCTACACGGATGCAGCCCTTGCCGTGGCGCCCAACTTCAATGATGGCGGCCCCGGACAGCGCCGTCCCGGTGTGGCGATCCTGTCCCGGCTGGGGTTTGTGGGTGAGCCCGAGATCATTCAGGATCTGGCCGCGCCCGTCGACATCGACTTTGGCCCCATGGGCCCTGACGGCGGGGGCAGTTTTCGTCTCACCCGCCTGAGCCGCCCCATCCTGAAGGTGCGCGTGCCAGTGGGTCGCCATGTGATCACGGTTTTCAACTGTCATCTGAAATCCAAACTGGGGGAATTTGTGTCCCCGGACGGCGGAGGTGCCCCGTCCGAGATCGATCTGACGGCTTATGACCCTGTGGCCCGCGCCCTTGGGGGCGTGCGCGCCGCACTGCGCCGTATGACCGAAGCCTGGGTGCTGCGCCGCGCCATTGTGGAAGAGTTGCAGGCGGGCAACCCTGTGATGGCGCTGGGGGATTTCAACGATGGTGAACATGCCGTCAGTTCCGAGATCATCAGCGGAGAGGTCCCCTTCAAGAACTATGCCTGGATGTTGCGCCACGATGCACAAACGCCAAGGGACCGGTACTCAGACACGGAAAACGACCAGATTCAGGAGGACATCGAAGCTGTGCGCCTGCATTCGGCAGAAAAACAGTTCGTGCGCAAGTCGGCGCGCGACATGGTTTACACGGCTGCCTTTGGTGGAAACTACGAAAGTATCGACCAGATTTACATGTCCCGACACTTTCTGGCTGACGCAAAGGGAAGCATTGGGCAGATGGACTATTTCAGCGTGCTGAACGATCATCTGACCGATGGCAGCCATCCCGAAGCGCCATACAACAAACTGGCCTCTGATCACGGGCAGATCATTGCGCATATGCGACTGAAGGACTGAATTCACATGCACATGGCTGATCTGGGCGACGTCCGCCTGCACTACCGGATTGACGGGCCAGAGGACGGGGCGCCCGTCGTGTTTGCCAACTCGCTGGGCACGGACATGCGGCTGTGGGACCCGATCCTGCCTCTGTTGCCGCAGGGCTTGCGCATCCTGCGCTATGACAAGCGCGGGCATGGGCTGTCGAGTTGCCCGAGCGGTCCTTATGCGATGGGTGCTCTGGTCGGGGATGCTGCGCGGTTGATGGACCATGTGGGGTTCAAGGATGCCCTGTTTGTCGGCCTGTCCATTGGTGGGCTGATCGCGCAAGGGCTGGCCGTGAAACGTCTGGATCTGATGCGCGCAATGGTGCTGTCCAACACAGGCGCCAAGATCGGCACAAAGGACTTGTGGGCGGAACGGATTGCAAGCGTTGAGAGCGGCGGGATCGAAAGCCTCGCAGACGCTACGATGGAGCGTTGGTTTTCCAGGGATTTCCTGGCCCATGTCGATCTTGAACTGTGGCGCAACATGCTCACACGGCAACCCGACGCGGGCTATGCAGGCTGTTGTGCGGCGATTTCGGGCAGCGATTTCTTCGCGACCACGGCCAGTTTGCGCTTGCCCACACTGGGCATTGCAGGTTCTGAAGATGGGGCCACACCTCCTGATCTGATGCGCGAGACAACAGGCCTGATCCCGGGCAGTCAGTTCCATCTGATCCGCCGTGCGGGCCACTTGCCTTGTGTTGAGAAACCTCAGGAATATGCGCAGGTCATCACCGATTTCATGCGCAGCGTTGGACATATCTGAGCCATGGCTGCGAGTGTCTTTGCATCCCCTTTGTTGGGCAAACTGTTCGCAACAGGCGACGTTGGGCGACTGTGGTCTGACAGCGCCGAAGTGCGGGCGATGTTGCTGGTTGAGGGCGCGCTGGCCAAGGTACAGGGTGCGCAAGGCGTGATCCCGGAGATCAGTGCCGCCTTCATCCACCGCTCAAGCCTTGAAGTGCAGATTGATCCGGCAGGACTGGCGGACAGTACGGCCGCGAATGGGGTATGTGTTCCGGGACTCGTGGCCGCATTTCGCACTGCAATGGAGGCCCCGGAACATGCGCAATATGTCCATTGGGGGGCGACAAGTCAGGACATCATCGACACCGCGCTGATGCTGCGTTTGCGTCAGACCCTGGCCGCGCAGGAGGACGTTTTGCGTGCTGTGTTGCGGTTGATGGCGCAACAGGCGCTGGAGCATGCAGACACGCCAATGGCAGCGCGCACCTTTGGACAACATGCCAGCGTGACGTCTTGGGGTGCGGTCCTTTCCCAGTGGGGCGACCCGCTGGCAAATGCGCTGGAGGTGTTGCCCGACATGCGTGCCGCGTCGCTCTGGGTAAGTCTGAGCGGGGCGGCAGGAACGGCAACGGCTCTTGGACCGCAGGCCGCAGCGACCCGTACGGCTTTGGCCGATGCATTGGGTCTGGAGGATCCGGGCCGCAGCTGGCACACGGATCGCAGACCCGTTTTGCGGATCGCTGAGTGGATGAGCAGCGTGACCGCAGCCCTTGCTGCGTTTGGTGACAGCCTGATCGGGCTGTCCGGCTCGGACACGGGCGAGGTGACGCTGGGCGGGGCGGGCGCATCCTCGACAATGCCGCAAAAGCAGAACCCGGTGGCACCGTCGGTTCTGGTGGCGTTGAACCAGCAGATGACGGGCCTGCGCGCAAGCGTGCAGGCGTCCTCAGCCCACCAGCACCAGCGCGACGGGGCCGCGTGGTTTACCGAATGGATGGTGCTGCCGCAAATTGCGCTGTCTGCGGCGTCGGCGCTCGAAACGGCGCGCGCCTTGATGAAAGACCTGACACCGCGTACGGACAGGATGCGCGAAAACACGAGCGGCTTGGGTCTGATTTACGCCGAGGCCCTGAGTTTTGCCCTCGCGCGCCGCATGCCGCGTCCGGAGGCGCAGGTCGCGACCAAGGCGTTGGTGGCGCAGGCCGTTGAGACTGGAACGCCCCTGCAAGCTGTGGCCAAGGCAGCCTACCCGGATTTGGCGGACGATCTGTTTGACCCCACATGCCAGATGGGTCTGGCCCCGGACACGGCCCGCGCCTTTGCCAATCGGGTACGTGATCTGTGAAGCTGCCCGTCGCCTTCATTCTGTTCACGGTGATGCTGGATGCGATGGGCATCGGGCTGATCGTCCCTGTGATGCCCGACCTCATTCAGGAGGTGCGCGGCGCGGATATCGGATCGGCGGCCCTGTGGGGCGGGCTGTTGTCCACAATTTTTGCTTTGATGCAGTTCCTGTTCGGCCCGGTGATCGGGGCTCTGTCAGACCGGTTTGGACGGCGGCCCGTATTGCTCATGTCGCTGGTTGTGATGGCGGCAGACTATCTGGTGATGGCGGTGGCGGGGTCCATCTGGTTGCTTCTGGCGGGCCGGGTTGTGGGCGGGATTACGGCGGCCACACAGTCCACGGCGAATGCCTATATGGCCGACATTTCGGAACCCGCACAGAAGGCCGCCAATTTCGGGTTGATTGGGGCGGCGTTCGGGATGGGGTTCGTCTTTGGCCCGCTTATCGGCGGGATTCTGGCCGAATATGGCACCCGCGCGCCGTTTTATGCGGCCGCGGGGTTGCCGCCACTCGAACGGACGGCGGATGCGGTCAT
>JBCBDZ010000009.1:0-38189 GCA_038529225.1 Pseudomonadota bacterium
CCCGAAGTTTAACTTGCAAGATGAAGGTGGATCAGGCCGCGAGGGAGGCGGCCGCCTTGTCGAGGCGATCAACAGCCTCGCCGATCTCTTCGTCCGTAATGTTGAGCGGCGGGAGGAGCCGGATCGTGTTGTCCGCGGCCGGAACCGTCAGGACATGCTGGTCATACCCTGCCTGCACGATATCGGTGTTCGTGGCCTTGCATTTGATCCCAATCATCAGGCCTTGCCCGCGCACGCTGTCGAACGTGTCAGGGTGCGCAGCAACCAGACCTTCAAGCTTCTGGCGCAATGTGCCCGCCTTGCGGTTCACGTCATCCAGAAATTCGGGCGTGTTGACCATGTCCAGAACCGCGTTGCCAACAGCACAGCCCAGGGGGTTTCCGCCATATGTGGACCCGTGCGTTCCCGCAGTCATTCCGCGCGCCGCGTTTTCCGTGGCCAGCACAGCACCAAGCGGGAACCCCCCGCCGATGCCCTTGGCCACCATCATGATGTCTGGCTCAATCCCGGCCCATTCATGCGCAAACAGTTTACCCGTGCGGCCCACGCCACATTGCACTTCGTCGAGGATCAGCAGAATGCCGTGCTCATCACACAGATCGCGCAGACCCTTCAGGCATTGGTCGGGCACAGGTATGATCCCCCCCTCGCCCTGCACGGGTTCGATCATGATCGCCGCCGTGTGGTGGGTGATTGCGGGCGCGATGGCTTCGTGGTCCGCGAAGGGCAGATGCACAAATCCGGGCAGAAGCGGGCCAAAGCCCTTTGTCATCTTTTCCGAGCCCGCCGCGGCGATGCCCGCCGATGAGCGGCCATGGAAGCTGCCGGAAAACGTAATGATTTCGGTCCGTTCGGGATGTCCCTTTTCATACCAGTACTTGCGCGCCATTTTTACGGCCAGTTCGCAGGACTCCGTGCCCGAGTTGGTAAAGAACACCGTGTCGGCAAAGGTCGCCTCGACCAGTTTGTCCGCCAGCGCCTTTTGCTGGGGAATCTCGTAGAGGTTCGACGTGTGCCACAGGGCGCTCGCCTGCGCGGTCAGCGCCTCCGTCAACACAGGGCTGGCATGGCCCAGCACGTTCACGGCGATCCCGGCCCCCAGATCAAGGAAACGTCGACCGTCCGCCTCGATCAGCCAGGAGCCTTCGCCTTTGACAAAGCTGAAGGGGGCACGATTGTATGTCGGCAAAACGGAAGCGATCATCGGGATCATCCTATCTGGGTGGCCTTATGGCATGACTGCGTTGGTGCATGAGCCACGAGGGAGGGTCAACAAAATTGAGAGTGGAGGGGTGTTGCGGGCAGATGCAACGGGATCGGGCACGGCAAGAGCCGCGTTATGCGTTTCGTCGGAGGAAGGCGCGCCTGATCATTCGGGTGACCTAACCCAGGCTTTCGTCTTGTGCCAGCCCTTTTTGCTTGCATCGGGTGAAGGATCAGGCGCAAGGGCCGTGCATGTACTCCGCAAAATCCCATAACCCGGCTCTGGCGGCCATACTGATTGCGGTGGCTTGCGCCTTTATTGCGGCCACGACCCTGATCGCCAAGACGCTGGCCAGCACGCAATTCGGCACGCCCCTGCATCCGTTCCAGGTGGTATTCGGGCGGTTCCTGTTTGCGTTTTTGAGTTTTGCGGCGGTGGCCGCCGTTCTGCGCCCCAGGCTGCAACGCCCGCATCTGGGGTTGCATGTGGCGCGCACTTTGGGCGGCTGGGCCGGTCTGACGCTCATGTTTGCAAGTGTGGCCCACATTCCACTGGCGGATGCGACGGCGATTTCATTCCTCAATCCCGTCTTCGGGATGATTTTTGCCATACCTCTGCTGGGCGAAAAGGTTGGTAAATGGCGATGGAGTGCTGCCCTGATTGCGTTGGTCGGCGCCGTCATCCTGTTGCGCCCGACGCCCGACAGCTTTCAACCCGGTGCGTTGTTTGCGCTGGCAGCGGCGGTCATTTTGGGTTTCGAGCTCAATATCATCAAAAAGCTCACCGGGCGCGAGAACCCGTTTTCCATATTGCTGGTGAACAATGCCATCGGTGTCGGGATCGCGAGCCTGGCCGTGGTCTGGGTCTGGATCTGGCCTGCGCCGATACAATGGGCGCTGATGGCGGGCCTTGGATGTGCCATGGCTGTTGCGCAAACCTGCTTTGTCAATGCGATGGCGCGCGCTGATGCGAGCTTTGTTGCGCCGCTGACATATGGCACGCTGATTTTTGCGGCTGTCTATGATGTAGTGTTCTACGCCGTGATCCCGGATGGGGTCACGGTTCTGGGCGCCAGCATCATCGTTGCAGGCGCACTGTTGCTGGCATGGCGCGAAGCTGTGCGCACAAGACCCAAACATGACCAAGCTCCCTTGTAACTTTGGCGCGCGTCATTAGTATAAAGCGCTGACACGAAATTTGGGGCGGCCCCTGTAGAGGGGGTCGCTTTTTAGCTAAGAAAGCCTGCCGATGTCCTGGACCGACGAGCGCGTTGAAGTTCTCAAGAAGATGTGGGGCGAGGGCCAGTCGGCCAGCCAGATTGCAAAGGAGTTGGGTGGCGTGACCCGCAATGCGGTGATCGGCAAGGTTCACAGGCTGGGTCTGTCCAACCGTGCGGGCAGTGGCGCAACACCGGCCAAGGCCGAAGCCAAGGCCAAACCGGCGGCCCCCAAAGCCGAAGCCAAGCCCAAGCCCGCCCAACCCAAGACCGAGCCTGCCATCAAACCCGCGCCCGCAGGAGAGTCCAAGCCGAACCTGCCTGCGCGCAAGCAGATCATACCCGCAGGCCAACCCCTTCCGCCGCAGCCTTCGGCCAACGAAATCAGCCCGGAGGCCCTGGCCAAAGTCAACGAGGTTGAAAAGAAGTCCAGGAAAATCAGCCTGATGGAGTTGACCGAGCGGACCTGCAAGTGGCCCGTGGGTGACCCTGCAACGGACAATTTCTGGTTCTGCGGGTTGCCTGTGCAGCCGGGCAAGCCTTACTGCGAGGCCCATGTCGGCGTTGCGTTCCAGCCAATGTCATCGCGCCGCGACCGCCGCCGCTGATCCCAAGGCGGCTGCGCCATCCGATATTTCAGGGGGTTTCACCCCCGTCGCGCAAGCGCGACTCCCCCATGGTATTTTCGGCCAGAAGAAGACTGTGACAGACTGTTCAGGATCGGGCAATCTGGTCGCCCGTCGCCGTCACAGGTTCTGACCAGTTCGCCGAGCGTGTCGCGCATTTCTGTCAGGTCGCAGATCTTTTCCTCTATTTCATCGAGATGTTTGAGAGCGATGCGTCTGACATCCGCGCTCGCCCTGTCCCGGTCTTCCCAGAGAGCGAGCAGTGAGCGGCAGTGGTCTATCGAAAACCCGAGCGCGCGGGCGCGGGCCAGAAAATTCAGTTGATGCAGGCTGGTCTCTGTAAAGGTCCTGTAGCCGTTGTCGCGCCGCGTCGGTTGGATCAAGCCGATCTCTTCATAATAGCGGATGGTTTTTGCCGGCAGGCCGGTCGCTTTTGCAGCTTGAGAAATGTTCATGTCTGCCCGGCCTTGCGCAGCCGCAGCGCATTGGAGACCACAAAGACCGACGAAAGCGCCATAGCCAGGGCCGCAAGTGCGGGTGACAGTTGCGGCCCGCCAAACGGAACCAGAAGGCCGGCGGCCACGGGGATCAGAAGCGCATTGTAACCGAAGGCCCAGCCGAGGTTCTGGCGGATGTTGCGCAATGTTGCTGCGCTGATGTCGAGCGCGCGCAAGATGGCGGCTGGCTCTGGTGACATCATCACCACATCTGCCGCCTCGATAGCTGCCTCGTTTGCACCGTTCACGGCCAGCCCAACATCTGCTGCTGCAAGAGCAGGCGCATCGTTGATGCCGTCCCCGACAAAGGCCACAGCACCATGGGATGAGCGCAGCGCCTCCAATGCGGCCAGTTTTCCGTCCGGGCGGACATCGGCCACCACCTGATCGATATCGAGCGTGCGCGCGACGTGGTCGGCGGTCGCCTTGGCGTCGCCAGAGATCATGGCGACCGTCCGCCCGGTGCGTTTCAGACGCGCAATCGTCTCTGCGGCCCCGGGGCGCACCTGATCGCTGATCGCGATGACCCCGACATGGGTCCCATCGATTGCAACGTGGATTGCCGTTGCGCCAGTCTCGGCCCATGTTTGCGCTTTCTCCCGCCATTCCGCACGGGTTGCGATCCCGGCGCCGTCCAGCATGGCGGCGTTACCGATCACAATCTGTTTGCCGTCCAAGGTGGCCTGCGCGCCCATGCCCAGGGTCGCCTTGAACCCGCGCACCTGCCCGGTGACGTTTGGCATTGCGGCCACGATTGCCCGACCGATGGGGTGTTCGGAGTGTTTTTCTACGGCTGCCGCTGCGCACAGCATGGTGTCAGGATGCGCCGACACCATGTCCGTCACAGCCGGTTGTCCGAGGGTCAAAGTGCCGGTTTTGTCAAAGGCGATGACGCGCGCGTCCTGCAGGCGCTGCAACGCCGCACCTTTGTGAAAGAGCACGCCGAGTTCAGCGGCGCGTCCGGTACCGACCATGATGGACATCGGAGTTGCCAATCCCATGGCGCAGGGACAGGCGATGATCAGAACCGATACGCCCGCCACCACAGCCGGACCAAGACCGACCAAAGCCCACCAGAGGCAAAACGCAAGCAGTGCAATGACCATGACCGCAGGCACGAACCACGCCGTGATCCGGTTGACCAGCGCCTCGACGGGCAGGCGCGCTGCCTGGGCCGCCTCGGTCAATGCCGTTATGCGCGCAAGGACGGTGTCCTGCCCGACACGTGTGGCGCGGTAGGTGAGTGTGCCGTTTGTTGCAAGCGTCCCCGCGCTGACCGGATCGCCGATGCGTTTGAGCACCGGGATCGGCTCTCCGGTCAGCATCGCCTCGTCAATATGCGTCTCGCCTGCAACAACCGTGCCGTCGACAGCGATCCGCCCCCCCGGACGGGCGCGCAACACGTCACCTGTTTGCACATCCTCCACCGGGACATCCTGAAACACCCCGTCCCGCTCAACCTCTGCCGTGTCCGGGCGCAGGCCCAGAAGGCGCCGTACGGCGTCGCCGGTATGCCCCTTTGCGCGCGCTTCAAGCCAACGACCCATCAGGATCAGGGTCACGATGACGGCCGCGGCTTCAAAATAGATGCCCGCCGGCGGCAACACGGTCGGGGCAAGAACGGCAAGGGCAGAAAACAGGAAGGCTGCACCGGCCCCGAGTGCCACTAGCGCATCCATATCCGGACGCGCCTTGAGCAATCCGGGCACGCCCCGTTTGAAAAAACCCGCGCCCGGCCCCGCCAGCACAAGGCCCGTCAGTCCGAGTTGCACAAGATGGCTGGTGGTGGTTCCGATGTTGGCGGCAATCCAGTGATGCACTGCAGGGATCGCATGCCCCCCCATTTCCATCACAAAGACGGGAAGAGTCAGGACCGCCGCCACACCAAAGCTGCGAAACAGGGCAGCGGCGGGGTCATTGTCAGTCGTGTCGGGCGCGTTCTCCCTGGTTGGATAGCCAGCGGCGGCCAGCGCCCCGCGCAATCCATTGGCGTCTCCCAGGACCTCGGCATGGAGTTCGTGGGTTGGCAACCGTGCTTCGGCCCGAAGCACACCGGGTTGCGCAAGTGCCGCTGCCTCGATCCGCGCCACGCAGGAGGCGCAGGACATGTTATCGATTTCGAGCCGGACATGTGTTACCTCGGCCGGATAGCCCGCGTCATCGAGCGCCCGTATCGCGGCATCAGCGCTTACGCCGCTGATCCGCGCGGAGTGATCGGCCAGATTGACCCGCACCGCGTGTGCGCCCGGCACGGCCTGTAACGCGGCTTCGGCCCGCCCGACGCAGGATGCACAGTTCAGGCCAGAAACGCCAAAGGAGAGGGATGGGGCTGTCATGTCTGGTCACATAAGGGTTCCCGTTACTGGAAGGTCAAGGGGTATGTCACCTGGACACTGAAACATCTGGCAACGCAGGTGTGAGTTGAACGTGTCCCGTGCGCATGACAGTTAGACCCGACACCACGACCAGACCTGAAAGACGACAGATGATCGACACACCCCCTTCCCCGCCCCGCGCCGCTGACGTCCTTGCCGCGCGCCTTTACGATGCGGGGTGTCGGCACGCCTTTGGAATGCCCGGGGGCGAGGTGCTGACGCTTGTGGATGCGCTGGAACGTGCCGGGATCACATTTATCTTGTGCAAACATGAAAACGCCGCCGCATTCATGGCAGAGGGTGCCTGGCACCGGACCGGTGCACCGGGCATATTGGTAGCAACCGTAGGGCCCGGGGCGCTGAACGGTGTGAATGCCGTCGCCAACGCCCATCAGGATCGTGTGCCTCTGATCGTCTTGGCAGGGTGCGTGGATGCGGACGAGGCGCAAACCTATACCCATCAGGTGCTTGACCAGACACAGGTTTTTCGCCCGATAACCAAAGCGACGTTCACCCTTAACACCGGGGCCGCGCACGTGATCGCGGACAAGGCTGTGGCCATCGGAACCGAAGGGCGCCCGGGTCCTGTGCACATTGACGTTCCCATCACCGTCGCCGTGACCCCTGTGACGCCAGAAATTCCAGCCCATCGCGCCGTGGCCGCGCCGGTGGTGCCTGCGCCCGCCCAACTGGAGGAGATGCGCGCACATCTGGCCCGCGCGGAACGTCCAGTTCTGATCGTCGGCGTGGATGCGCTGACACAGGGTTTTGACACGCGGCGCGCAAACATCTCAGAGCCACTGCGCACCTTCGTCGAGACGTTCAATGTGCCCGTCATCACAACTTACAAGGCCAAGGGCCTGCTGCCCGAGGACCATCCGCTTGCCCTTGGCGGCGCGGGTCTGTCTCCGAAAGCGGATGCTGTGCTGCTGCCGCTTGTTCAACGCGCCGACCTGATCATTGGCCTTGGTTATGACCCGATCGAGATGCGCACCGGCTGGCGGGATTTCTTTTATCCCGGCATCCAGACCATGATCGACATAACCGCAGAGCCCAACCACCATTACATGCATCAGGCGGGTATAAACGTCGTGGCGGATTGTGGCGCGACGCTGGCCGCGATGGGCGATGGCGTGACACCGCGGGCGACATGGCCCGAGGGAGAAGTGGAAAAGGCACAGGCGGATTTGGCCAAAGCCTTCCCTGACGATGATACCTGGGGCCCGGCGGCTGTGATCAACACCTGCCGCACCACCCTGCCCCGCGACACGCTTGCGACCGCCGACAGCGGCGCGCATCGTATTCTGCTCAGCCAGATGTGGCAGTGCTTTGAACCACGCGGCATCATGCAGTCTTCGGCCCTGTGCACCATGGGCTGCGCTATCCCGCTGGCGATGGGCGCACACGTGGTCGAGCCTGAACGTTGCGTGGTCAGTTTCTCCGGGGATGCCGGGTTCCTTATGGTGGCAGGCGAATTGTCGACCGCAGCGGAACTGGGGCTGAAAACCATCTTCGTGGTGTTTGTGGATGCCTCGCTGGCGCTTATCGAGTTGAAACAGCGCCAAAGACAACTGAGCAACGCAGGCGTGGATTTCGCCCGGCATGACTTTGCCGCGATGGGTCGGGCCTTTGGCGGATCCGGTCACACCGTGACCTCGCGCGCCGAGTTGCAGGACGCATTGCGGACCGCTCAGTCCAGCGACACCTTTAGCGTGATCGCCTGTGTGATCGACCGGGGGTCCTATGACGGACGCATCTAAACCGGGCGCGCTTGACGGCGTCTTTGTCCTTGATCTGTCCCGGATCCTTGCCGGACCGACGGCCACCCAACTGCTGGGTGATCTGGGGGCGACCGTGATCAAGGTGGAAAACCCTAAGACGGGCGGCGACGATACGCGGGGATGGGGGCCGAACTATGCCACGGGCACCGATGGCAAGCCCACGGACCTGTCGGCCTACTTCATGGCAGCAAACCGGAACAAACAGTCTATTGCTGTCGATATCTCGACCCCCGAGGGGCAGGACATCGTACGCCAGCTGGCCGCACGGGCCGATATAGTAATCGAGAATTACAAACCGGACGGGCTGGTCAAATACGGGCTGGATCACGCGACTTTGCGCACGGCCCATCCCGGGCTTGTCTACTGCTCGATCTCGGGTTTTGGGCAGTATGGGCCAAACCGGGATCAGCCGGGGTATGACCTCATGGCGCAGGGCTATGGCGGGATCATGTCGCTGACAGGCGAACCGGATGGTGCGCCCATGAAGGTCGGTGTCGGTATAGCGGATGTGATGTGTGGAATGTACGCGACCATCGGCATTCTGGCAGCACTGCGCCACCGCGACCATACGGGCGAAGGGCAACATATCGACCTGTCCCTTGTGGATGCGCAAATGGCGTGGCTCATCAACGAAGGGTGCAACTATCTTGCCTCCGGCCAAGTGCCCGAACGCCGTGGCAACGCGCATCCTAACATCGTCCCTTACGATGCGTTTGAAACAAACGACGGCCACGTCCTGATTGCCGTGGGCAACGATGCGCAATTTGCACGGTTCTGCGATGCGATTGGCGCGCCGGAACTGGCGCAGGACACGCGGTACGCGACCAATCTGGGCAGGATCGAGAACCGCAAGACCCTGATCCCGACCCTACGCCCGATTCTGTCGAGAATGGCCAAGGCGGACATCCTCGATATGTTACAGTCCGTCAAAGTCCCCTGCGGTCCGATCCATGATGTGGCCGAAGCCCTTGCGTCAGATCAGGCACAGGCACGCGGCACGGTTGTCAAGGTTGCGCGTGATGACGTCGCTGACGGGCATGTCCGCCTTTTGGCGAATCCGCTCAAGTTTTCGGCGACGCCTGTGCGCTATGACCGGGCGCCTCCACGGTTCGGGCAAGACACCCAAGCCGTTCTGGCCACATTGAAATCTGCCAAAAAGCAAGATTGAGGCACGGCTTCCAAGCGCTTTGGCTGAAAACCGCCGTTTCTGACCCTTCACGCTGAAATTTTGCTCACGGAATCCCTCTTCGCCCTTCACGTGTGCGTGTGAGCGTCGCGCAATGGGTCCCATTAAGAGCCAGATGGGTTAGAGCGTTAGACAGCACAAGATAAAAGGTTTTCCGTCCATGATGCACGACATTTGCCAATCCCCCGTCAGTCTGGACGATCCCGCCCTTCTTGAAGAGTGGAACGCCATGATCCGCGCGTTCATGGCCCACGGCACGGCCACCCCGACACATCTGGGCGCGGTGCTGAGCGGAGCTGATAACTTTGCCATGGGACACGCGGCCAAGGGGCTGTTTTCCCTGATGATGGGACGGCGCGAACTGAACGCGGTGGCGCGCGAGGCCGGGCAGTCAGCCGTGGCCGCACTGGCCGCATCCGGGGGCAGCACCCGCGAGCGTCTTTGGGTCCGTGCCCTTGGCGAATGGTTGGACGGGCGCCCGTCCGGTGCCATTGCCGCCATGGAGCGGATACTGATTGATCACCCCACCGACACCCTGTCCGCCAAGGTCAGCCACGCCATCCGCTTTATCCTTGGCGATGGGGTGGGCATGCGCACATCCATCGAAAACGTTCTGGACGCGCACAAGGGCCACGATCTGGAAGGCTACGTGCACGGCTGCCACGCCTTCACGCTTGAAGAAACGGGCGCGTATGACGCGGCAGAGGCCGCGGGGCTGAAAGGGCTGACGCTGGCTGCTGACGATGCGTGGGGCCTGCACGCTGTGGCCCACGTCTACGACATGACGGCACGTCCCGATCACGGCATTGCGTTGATTGAAAACAACTGTTCAGCCTGGGATCACTGCAACAATTTCCGCTACCACGTGTGGTGGCACAAGGCGCTGCTGCATCTGGACCGGGGAGAGACCGACATCGTGCTGGCGATCTATGACCAGCAGGTCCGCCGCGACAAAACCGACGACTACCGCGACATGGCCAATGCCACATCCTTGCTGATGCGTCTGGAACTGGAGGGTGTCCAGGTCGGCGACCGTTGGGACGAATTGGCCGATCTGGCACAAAAGCGCACAGACGACGGGTGCCTCGTCTTTGCTGACCTGCATTACATGTTGGCGCTTGGCGCCGCCGGGCGCAGCACCGCCCAAGTGGCGATGACAAACCGATTTGCACGCGATGCGGTGCGCAGTGGAGACATGCCTGCGCGGGTGGCCAACCCCGGTCAGGCCGCTCTTGCAGGTTTGAATGCCTTTTCCGAAGGGCGCTACGAACAAGCGTTCCAAGACCTCGCCGCCGCACGCCCCGGCATGCAGACCATCGGAGGCAGTCACGCCCAGCGCGACGTGTTCGAACGCATGACAATCGACGCGGGCCTGCGCGCAGGGCTGGTCGATGCCACTGAAACCCTAATCGAAGACCGCATCGCGCGCCGCGCAGGCGCGATGGACAGGTTTTCCAGCACCCGCCTCGCCAGTATCCATGATGCACGGCGCATCCCGGCTCAGTGACCCGGTGGACCAAGACATCTTGCGCAAAGAAGATTAAAGAGCGGCCATGACGTTTGCCGACCCGACACAAACCCCCGCGGCGCCTGCCGCTGCCGCCCCTGCCTCTGCGGTAAGGGTGCGCGATATCCGTCTGGATTTTTTCCGCGGAATAGCGATGTTCATCATCCTGTTCGCCCATACACCCGGCAATTTCCTCACCTCGTGGATTCCGGCACGTTTCGGTTTTTCCGACGCCACCGAAATCTTTGTGTTCTGTTCGGGCATGGCCTCGGCCATCGCATTCGGAGCCACGTTTGACCGCGCGGGATGGGCCTTGGGCACGGCGCGTGTGGTTTACCGGATCTGGCAGGTGTACTGGGCGCATGTGGGCCTGTTTTTCGCAACGGCGGCGATGCTCGCCTTTCTCACCGATCTTGAAATCACGACGCGCAATTATTGGGGTCAGTTGAACCTGTGGATGCTGTTTGTCGAAGGCGAACACTGGGAAAACCCCAATATCCTGTTCAGTTTCATGACCTTGCAATGGGTGCCCAACCTGTTCGACATCCTGCCGATGTACATGGTGATCCTCGCCATGATGCCGATCGTGATTTTGCTGGGGCGTACGCACTTTGCCCTTCTGGCCACCGTCAGCATCACCCTTTGGTTCTTTGGCCAGCGCGCTTTCATGGAAAATCTTGGGCTTCCCTATCTCAACTTCACGGCCGAGCCGTGGGTGGGTAACGATGACTGGCAACGCCGCTGGTTCCTCAACCCCTTCGGCTGGCAACTGGTCTTCTTTACCGGTTTTGCATTCATGCGCGGATGGATTCCCAAACCGCCCGTCACGCCCGTGCTGTTTGCGCTTGCCACGCTGATCGTGCTTGCCAACGTCCCACTTTCCAACATTGGCGTGCGCGAATTCGGGTTTGACTGGGCCCGCGAATGGCGGATCGAGAACCGCCAGTGGATTTCCAAGTCAGACTTTGGGCTGTTGCGCTATGTCCAGTTCCTTGCGCTGGCCTATGTGTGCTGGGTGCTTGCCGGGGACAAAGGCAACCGCATCCGGGCCGGGGCCGGAGTGCTGGGGCGTGCATGGAACGTGGTGCTCCAGATCATTCTAAAGGTCGGGCAGCAGTCCTTGGCCGTTTTTGTCGTGTCGATCTTTGTCGCCCGCTTCAACGGGTTCGCAATGGATGTTCTTGGCCGTGAGACTGCGACGTCTCTGGCGGTGAACGCATTTGGCTGTGGTTGCCTGATCCTGACGGCCTATTTGGCAGGGTGGTTCAAAACGACGCCCTGGAAGCCGAAAGAGGTCCGCTGATGCTGCGCCGTGAATTCTTGGCAAGCCTTGCGGCTCTGGCCGCGGCACCGCGCACCGCGTGGGCCGATGGGGTCGGTGAACCGGGCCTGCAATTGGGCGACGCCACGCCGTTCGCGCCCGAGGATGTGGCCGACATGGCCCGCGAGATGGCTGGGCGTGACTACAAGCCCCGTCCGCTGATCCCGGCAGAGTGGCGCAACCTGAGCTATGATCAGTACCGCAAGATCTGGTTCGACAGCCGCAATGCACTGTGGGCCGGGTCTGACGCGCCGCAACGCGTCGATCTTTTTCCCCCCGGTCTCTACTTTCCCCAAGCCGTTCGCACCTATGTGGTTCAGGGGGATCAGGCCCGACCGATGGTTTTTGACATGGGCGTGTTCGACAGCACCGACAGGTTCCCGGATGTGCCCGTTGATGACACTTTGGGCTATTCCGGCCTGCGCTTGCGCGCCGAGCTGCGCCAGCCGGGCATTTACGAGGAATATGCCGTGTTTCAGGGCGCGAGCTATTTCCGGGGCATTGGTACGGGCGACATCTATGGCCTTTCCGCGCGGGGGCTTGCGCTCAAGACCGGCGATCCGATGGGCGAGGAATTCCCGGATTTCACCCATTTCTGGCTGGAAGAACCTGCGCCCGGCGCGTCCAGGATCGTTCTGCATGCCCTGCTGGACAGCCCATCGTGCACCGGGGCTTACCGGTTCGAGATCATGCCGGGTCAACCGCTGACCATGCAGGTCGAAGCAGAGATTTTCGCGCGCACGCCTCTCACGCATGTCGGCATTGCGCCCCTGACCTCCATGTTCCTCTTTGACGACATGGACCGCCAGCGCTTTGACGATTTCCGCCCTGCCGTGCACGACAATGACGGGCTGATGATGCACAATGGCGCCGGCGAGGTGATCTGGCGCCCGCTGGCCAACCCGGTGACCCTGCAGATCAGCGCCTTTGGCGACAACAACCCGCGCGGCTTTGGATTGATGCAACGGGCGCGTGCGTTCGAGGATTTCAACGATCTCGAGGCGCTCTATCACCGCCGCCCGGGCCTCTGGGTCGCACCGGGCGAAGGCTGGGGGCGCGGCCATGTCCAGCTGGTCGAAATCCCGGCGGATCTCGAGATCTACGACAACATCGTCGCCTACTGGCGCCCCTTTGCAGATATCGAACCCGGAACCGCGCACAAGGTGACCTATCGCCTTGACTGGGGCGGCGACCCGGCGCCCAAGGCCGCAATGCCATTGCGTGTGCTGAACACCGCCGCCGGCGGACGCCCTGAAGGCGGGCGCATCTTTGCGATCGACTTTGAACCGGGGGATCACGTACCCGATGATCTGCGTCAGATCGAACGGCTTGTGCGCAGTTCGGCCGGCGAAGTGACCGAGGGCGTTATTCAGCGCAACCCGGCCACAGGTGGACCGCGCCTTGCCTTCACCTTCACGCCGGGTGAGGCGACATGGGCCGAGTTCCGCGCCCAGTTGCGCCTGGATGGTCAGGCGCTGAGCGAAGTGTGGCTGTACCGGTGGACGCAGTCATGAGCAAGCACCTGCATATGCCCGCCCGCAGTCCACTGGCCATGCCGATGCAGAGTTTTTCTGCGGCGCCCGAGATGGCAGTGACCGCGCCTGCACAGCAGGCACCATTGTGGCGCATCGCCGTCTTCGCCCCGGCGTTCATCACGACCGCGCTCATGGTCTGGGGTCTGCACGGGGTGTTTGCAAGTGGTGGGATGAGTGGACTGGAATACGTCCTTCTCACCCTGATCGGGTTGACCTTTGTCTGGGTGACCCTGGCCGTATCAACGGTCACCGTTGGCCTGATCGGTCGACTTGATCCCGCACGTCAGGCCGCACACGCCCCCCCTCTGGACGTGGCTCTTCTGGTGCCTGTGTACAACGAACGTCCCTCTGACGTCTTCGGCAACGCCGCCGCGATGCTGACAGACCTCGCTCGCCAGACAGGTGGGCATCGCTACACCCTGTTCGTGCTGTCGGACACGCGCGATGATGTCCTCGCCGCGCAGGAGTTGCGCGCCTTCGAAACGCTGGCCCACAGCGCGCCATTCCCTGTCCACTACCGGCGGCGCGCGGAAAACACCGACCGCAAGGTCGGCAATCTGCTGGACTGGATCACTGGCTGGGGTGCGGCCTATGAGGCGATGGTGGTGCTGGACGCCGACAGCCTGATGACAGGCCGCGCGATTGACCGGCTGGCCTGCGAACTGGCCGCTGACCCGCAGACCGGTCTGATCCAGAGCTGCCCGCAACTGATCGGCGCGGACACCCTGTTTGCCCGGATGCAGCAGTTTTCGAACGTGGCCTATGGCTGGCTGCTGGCCGAAGGATTGGCGCATTGGGCGCGCACCGAGGGCAACTATTGGGGCCATAACGCAATCATACGCACCCGCGCCTTTGCCGCGGCGGCGGGCCTTCCGCATCTGCGCAGTATCACCGGGCGCACCGATCTGATCCTGTCCCACGACTTTGTCGAAGCGTCGCTGCTGCGTCGCGCGGGCTGGCGGGTCCGTTTTCTGCCCCGCATCTCGGGCAGCTATGAGGAAACGCCCGGCACGCTGATCGACTATGTGATCCGCGACAACCGCTGGTGCCGGGGCAACCTGCAGCACCTGCGCCTGCTGGCCACACGCGGCCTGCACCCGATCAGCCGGTTCCACCTGTTTCAGGGCGCGGCAGCCTACCTTATGTCGCCAGCGTGGTTCGTTCTGCTGGTCTTCTGGGCGCTGCTCGGGCGGGATGCGAACACCAACGTGATCACCTATTTCAACGAAGCCAACCCACTGTTCCCGAACTGGCCTCCGGCCATGACACATATCGACAGCGCGGTTTTTCTGGTGGTGATGTACGCCATGCTTCTGGCGCCCAAAGTGGTCTGTGCAACGCTCATCATGACTCAGAACAAGGCGGTCAAACTTTTCGGCGGCAGGGGTGCGTTCCTGCGCGCTGTTGGCGTCGAGCTTGTCCTGTCTGTCGCTTATGCGCCGATCATGATGGTGCAGCAAACGCGCGCTGTGCTGCGCAGCGTCTTTGGGCGTGGCAACGGATGGCAACCTCAAAAGCGGGACGCAGGCGCCTATCCGATGGGCAAGATGATCCAGTTTCATTGGATTGAAACCGTGATCGGTACATTGTTGCTGGCGGGTCTCTTGTCGGGGTTGGTGTCCCTTTGGTTGTCACCGATCATGATCAGTCTGCTGCTCGCTGTCCCGCTCTCGGCCCTCAGCGCAACGACGACACGGGCCTTGCGTCTGGACAACCCGCTGACGCTCCGGGAACCCACGATTGTGGCCCGGGCGCGTGTGGCGCGCGCCGGATTGCGGGCACGAATCGAAACCCCCGACATCGCAGCAGAGTGAACCGACCAGCAACGGCGGTGCCCGCCGGGCCCGTCGACTCTGAAAACAGCGCTGTCCCCGATCATTGATCGGGACCACCAGATGCAGGGCAAATCAGGAATGACGTGCGCGCGTCAGCGCGCTCCGTTTGGCAACAGCTAGGTCGGGGACCACGCCACCACAGGCAGACCGCGCTTTAACCAGCCCGGGCCTGCGCCAGACCCCAGCATACCTTCCGGCACGTCGATGATGTTGGTGAACCCGGCCGAAGTCAGCCGTGCCGTCAGACCCCGAGACCGCACCCCCCGTGCGCAGATCAACGCCACAGGCGCATCCTGCCGACCCGCAGTGTGCGCCAAAAGTGCGTCGGTAAAATCATCGCGGCGCATGTCCAGCGCGACGGCGCCTTCTCCGACACCTGTGCGCTGCCACTCGTCGGGTCTGCGGATGTCCACCAGCAAAACGGCACCTGACAGTGCGGCCTTGTAGGCGTCCTCGACCCGCATATTGCCGTCCGCGTCTGCGTCAGCTGCAATGTTGAACCAGCCCGATGCAAACACCGCGCCGCCCACAACAACAGCGCCTGCTCCAAAACCAAAGGCCCGACGCGAAATGCGCGCCGGGCCCTTGGTATCTGACGTGTTCTCGCTCACATCAGCCCTGCGGTGCAGCGCTGGAAAACTTTGGGATCGTGTTTTCGGACGCAGGCTTTGCATCCAGTGACACCCAGTTGCCTTCAGACAATTCAAGGTTGCCCGGAATGTCTTCTTCCCAGAAGCCGACCACGGCCGGGTTGATGTTCAGAAACAGTTTGCCATCGACGATACGCCACAGGTTCGGGTTGCCCGGCACTTTGCCGCCCTTGGCCACACCGTAGGCGCAGTGGCCGTCATATTGTGGGGCGTACTTGGCCGGATCAGCCACAAACGCATCCCGGTTCGCTTCTGTGGAAAACGCGAAAGTTGCGCCATTGTACTCTGCCGTGATGGACGCTTTGCCCGGTACGCCTGCTGGCTGTGATTGCCCAACCGGCGCCTGTTCCAGATCAAAGTAGGCTACGACATCGTATCCTGACACGGCATAGCCAGTCTCATCCAGATACTGGGGACCCGCAAAGGCGCTTGTGGCGAGGGTCAGTGCGCTGGCAGCACCAACAATGGCGAGGGTGAAACGGTTCATCATCTTTCGGGTATCCTTTTTGCACGATGGCATCTGGTCATGATCGGGGCAACAGGTCGTTTCCTGTGGCCTGCTGGTGACACAACTATAGAGGATGCGCATTGCCCATATCAGACCGTCTCGCGCGGATGTGACTGCCTGAAACCCAACCGTGATCAGCGCAGCCTGGGCGGGCGATCCGGGTCTGATCCCGGTGCAATGACTTCGGGGCTGCGGGCTGGTGCCGGCTGGGGCAGATCAAAGCGCAAGCCGACCCGCGCCAGCCGCTCGGTGATCGGCGCCTTGGCGTCGAAAAACGCAACATCCATCGCGCCTGCCTCGATCCCCGAAAAAGTCAGCGCCTCTGATGCCGCCCGAGCCAATGCGGGTTCCGCACCGGGGGCAGCTCCGACAAACGCCAGCAGATGGCCGCGCGCACCGGATGTGTCGGTGCTGCTCACAAGATAGGCCAGTTGCGCCAGTCCCGTGGCTGTTGCGAGTTTCGTATCAAGTGCGGAGATCAGGACATCCGGCAGACCAGTCGGAGGCGCAACCTCGGCCAGCTGTGCCTCGACCTCGTCAGGGCCATGGCCAAGGGTCTGCGCCAGCCACTTGACCCCTTCTGCGTCCAGCAGAAAGGACGACGGCGCCACTCCCATGTTCAATCCAAGGCCAAGGTCCTGCTCGGCCAGCAGCCCTGCAATGACCCGCCCGGACAGCGCCACATAAGGGACTTCGGCACCGACAAATGCGCTCATCCTTTCAGGCCGATCAAACACCAGAACAATGGAACCTGTCCCGGGATCAAAAACCTGGGGTGTGACCGCCTCTCCGTCTGCCTCGTCCTCCAGCAGCAAAAACAGTTCCGCATCGCCAAGGCGTTCGAAAAAGCGCAGGCGCAGCGCATCGTCGTCCGGGGCGGAAGACATTGCGTGATGCGCGACATCAAGCGGGGTATCTGTCATGCCAAAACCTCTTTCACACGGGCGCGCAGCACGGGCAGCACATCCGCCTCGAACCACGGGTTCTTCTTCAGCCACCCGGTATTGCGCCAGGACGGGTGGGGCAAGGGAAAGCTGTCCGGCGCGTATTTGCGCCAGTCAGCAACCGTCTGGGTCACCCCTGCCTTGGCACCCAAATGCCAGCTTTGGGCATAACCTCCGATAAGCAGAACCAAGGGGACCTCGCCCACATGCGCCATCACCTGTTGTCGCCACGTTTTCGCGCAGATCTTGGGCGGCGGCAGGTCCGATCCCTTGGCATTGTAGCCGGGAAAGCAGAAGGCCATCGGCACAATCGCCAGCTTGTCGCGGTCGTAAAATGTCTCTGAGTCTATTCCCATCCAATCACGCAGCCGATCGCCGGACGGATCTGTAAAGGGCCGCCCGCTTTCATGCACCCGCGCACCGGGCGCCTGCCCGGCCACGAGGATGCGCGCACCGGGGCGAAACCACACGACCGGGCGGGGCCGATGCTGTGTTTGCGTGGCGGCAAAGCGGTCCGCGCAGATTGTACACGCGCCAAGATCAGCTTCCAAACTCATACCAAACATCTAAACACTCCAGAGGCTTAGGCAATCAATTCGATATTTGTCGAAATAAAGCTTGCAGTCGTCTTTCATTTCGATAATTCTAGAAATATGAAAATGGAATCGCCCCACCCGCTCGACCTTACCCGTGCTGCCAGTGCCTTTGCGGCGCTTGGATCCGAACAACGCCTGTCCGTTCTGCGCACACTGGTACGGGCCGGCCCCGAAGGTCTGAGCATCGGCGACCTTGGAGAGCGCACCGGTGTGACCGGTTCGACCCTCACACATCACATGAAAGTCCTGTCGACCGCAGGCCTTGTGACGCAGGCAAGACACGGTCGTTCGATCATTTGCGCGGCTGTGGCCTTTGACGAAGTGCAAAGCCTTTCGACTTTCCTACTCACCGAATGCTGCGCTGACAGCGCAGACCCATGCGAGGACTCGAACCATGGCTGATACAACAACTCCGATCCCGCGCACCAACTGGCTGGCCCGCATTGACCGCGTCTGGCTGGCCACCGGCGTGATCGTCCTGCTTGTGGCGATCTTTGATGTCGCACAGGTTGATGACGTGGTGGTCTTTGCCTTCAAGGCGCTTGTGGGCACGTTGCCCTTTATCACCTTTGCGGTCTTCGCCATCGCCTATCTCAAGGCCACGGGGGCAGAAAACCTGATTGCCAAGGCGTTCGAAGGCAACCCGGCGCGCATGATTGTTCTGGCGGCCTTGCTGGGTGGTTTGTCACCGTTCTGTTCCTGCGAGGTCATCCCTTTCATTGCAGCACTGTTGGCCGTAGGCGCTCCGTTGGGGGCGGTGATGGCGTTCTGGCTGGCCTCCCCGCTGATGGACCCGGCCATGTTCGCGATCACCACGGGCGCGATCAGCCTTGAATTCGCACTGGCCAAAACAGTGGCGGCCATCGCCTTGGGTCTGTTCGGTGGCTTTGGCACATTGCTGTTGTCGGGCACGCCCGTGTTCACCAATCCGTTGCGGGAAAAACCGGCAGTGGGCGGATGCTGCGGCGTCAAAGCACCTTTTTCGGCCAAGCCGGTATGGAAGTTCTGGGCAGACAGCGACCGGGTCGGCATCTTCCGCAACGCAGGCCTCGAGAACGCGGCATTTTTGCTGAAGTGGCTGACCTTCGCCTACGTGATCGAGGGATTGATGGTGTATTACATGCCCGCCGATCTGATCGCCAACGTCCTTGGAGGGACCGGCCTTGGAACCGTCATGCTGGGCGCATTTGTAGGAATGCCTGCATATCTGAACGGGTACGCAGCCCCCGCTCTGATCGGTGATCTGCTGGATCAGGGCATGGCAAGCGGGGCGGCAATGTCCTTTATGATCGCCGGTGGCGTCAGTTCAATCCCCGCCGCGATCGCAGTCTGGGCGCTGGTCAAACCGCGCGTCTTTGCTGCCTACCTTGGCTTTGCGCTGACGGGTTCGGTTCTTGCCGGGCTGGCATGGCAGGTCATGGCCTGAACGGGGCCGTCGATCCTGCGGCAACATCCCGCCGCCACGACAAAAGATGCATTGTTCCACGCCGCGCAACAGTTCGGCGTGGAACCTGTACATTTAACGCGAACTTAGACATAATATACGTAACGTTAAGGACGAGGCCGTTAATACACCTCTGGTAAGGAGGGTTTGTCCCACCAATTGACCATGGGGGGCCATCAGCACACCGCGGAGCAACGGGATGCTAGAGTTTGAAAATGTTTCCAAGTCCTTCTGGACGGGCACACAGCACAAGGTAATCCTTGACCGTGTGTCTTTTCGTGTGGACTTGGGCCATTCCCTCGGTGTGCTTGCCCCCAATGGCACCGGAAAGACCACCCTGATCAACATGATGGCGGGTCTTGAAAAACCGGATGAGGGCGAAATACGGCGGGCCTGCAACATCTCGTTTCCACTTGGCTTTATGGGGGGCGTGGTCCCCAAAATCTCGGCCCACGAAAACTGCCGCTATATTGCCCGCCTGTACGGGCTTGATCCCGACTATGTGGAAAGCTTTTGCCGCTGGTTGTGCAATCTTGGTGAATATTTCGACCAGCCCATCGGCACCTATTCATCCGGTATGCGCGCGCGGTTCTCATTTTCGCTGATGCTGGCGCTGGATTTCGACATTTACCTGATCGACGAAGGGATGCCGTCCAGCACTGACGTCGATTTCAACCGCAAGGCAGGCGAGGTGCTGCAAGAGCGGCTGCGCACCACAACAATCATAATCGTGTCACATCAGGCGCAGACACTGGAAAAGTTCGCGCGGTCGGCTGCTGTTCTTCTGGACGGCAAACTGCACATGTTCGACACGCTGGAAGAGGCAAAACGGCTTTATGACTACGAAACCCAAAGCTAGAAAGTTCCGTATCAAACGTTCGGCCCCTGTCGCGGGACAGGCGGATGCTGGCGGCAGTGAACCAAAACCCACCAAGGCAGGGCAACAGGACGCCTCTGCCCCCAAAAGCACTGCAAAGCCGGCCGTTGCCCAGGCCCAAGGCACTGCCGCAGGCAAGGCATCGGCAACACAGCAACCAGACAGTGCAAACACGATTGATGCCATCCGTCAGGAAGGGCTGACAGGTCGCCAGTTGCGCATGGCCCGCCGGGTGGCGCAAAAGCACAAGCTGCCCGCGACTTCTGACTTTGATGCCGTGCGCTTGTTGCGGGCCAAGGGCATTGACCCTTTCCAACGCTCGAACATGCTGGAGTTGGTTGTGCCACAGGCCGGCGCCGAACCCCATGAAGGCGGTGCGCCGGATGCCTTTGCCAGCCAGCCCGCCCCGGAAGGCGGCGCCGGTGCTGGTCAGGGCCGCGTTCAACTGCCCCAAACCGTGCCCGTCAAGAAACAGCAACTGCCCTCGACCGAGGTCAGCCCCGCGGACCGACGCGCGCAGGAAATGTTCAACATCCAGCGCGACATCGCCCGAAGACGGCGGCGCAAGACCGGCATCCTGCTGGTGCGGCTGGCCTTTTTCGTGATGCTGCCCACATTGCTGGCAGGGTACTATTTTTATGCCATCGCGACGCCGATGTATGCCACCAAGTCCGAGTTCCTGATCATCCAGAACGAGGGTTCGGGCGGCGGTGGTCCTCTGGGCGGGCTGCTGCCCACGCAATTCGCGACCAATTCGGACAGCATCGCAGTGCAGGGATTCTTGCAGTCCAAGGACGCGATGCTGCGTCTCGACAGGGATGTCGGGTTCAAGTCCCATTTTACCCAGGACTGGATCGACCCGATCCAACGCCTGAGCGCGGACCCCACGAATGAGGAAGCCTACAAGGTCTACAAGAAGAACGTGAAAATCGGCTACGACCCGACCGAAGGCATGATCCGCATGGAAGTGGCCGCAGCGGATCCGCAAGTGTCCGCAGATTTTTCCCGCCAGTTGATTGAGTATGCCGAACAACGGGTGAACAACCTCTCGCAGCAAAAGCGTGAGGACCAGATGCGCGATGCCCGTGAAGGGTTTGACCGCGCCGAGCTTGATCGTCGCGCCGCTCAGGAGGCTCTTGTGCGTTTGCAGATCGAGGGGTCTACGCTGGATCCGGAAGGTGTAATCGCTTCGTTGCGCGCCCAGATTTCGCAACTGGAAACGCAAGTCATCGAAAAAGAGATCGAATTGGCCAGCCTGCTCAACAATTCGCGTCCAAACCAGGGTCGCGTGGATGGAGCCCGCGGGACGCTGGAAATCCTCAAAACCCAGTTGAACCTGCTGAACAGCAAAATGACGGACGTGTCACGAGGCGAGAACTCTCTTGCTGAACTGGCCGCGCGCATTCAGATCGCCCAAGCCGACCTTGCTGCGCGGGACATGATGATGCAGTCCGCCCTGCAAACGATGGAACAGGCCCGGGTCGAGGCGTCCCGTCAGGTGCGCTATCTGACGGTCGCCGTTGATCCGATCGCAAGCGAGGAACCGTCCTATCCGCGCGCATTCGAGAACACGATCTTGGCTTTTCTGGTCTTTGCAGGCATCTATCTGATGATCTCGCTCACCGCGTCGATCCTCAGAGAACAAGTGACCAGCTAACATGAAACACGTCCAAGTGGCCGACCTGACCATCGGCAATGACCGCCCCCTGACGGTGATCGCAGGCCCGTGCCAGATTGAAAGTCTGGATCAGGGCCACGAGATTGCCGGCAGAATGCAGGAGGCCTGCAAGGCCGCCGGTGCCCAATACGTGTTCAAGGCGAGTTATGACAAAGCCAACCGCACGTCCCTGTCCGGCGGCCGCGGCATGGGGATTGATGCCGGGTTGGCCGCATTGCAATCGATCAAGGACACATTCAATGTGCCTGTGCTGACGGACGTGCACAACGAGGCACAGTGTGCCGTGGCGGCCCAAGTCGCTGACATCATTCAAATCCCCGCCTTTCTGTGCCGTCAGACTGACATGCTTTTGGCCGCCGGCAAAACCGGCGCCGCGGTTAACGTCAAGAAAGGCCAGTTTCTTGCCCCATGGGAAATGCCCAACATCATTTCCAAGCTTGAAAGCACCGGCAACGACCGCATCCTGCTGACCGAGCGGGGCACGTCGTTCGGATACAACACGTTGGTGGCCGACATGCGCAGCCTGCCGCAGATGGCGCAGACAGGTTACCCGGTGGTGATGGATGCCACACATTCGGTGCAGCAACCCGGCGGGCAAGGTGGGTCAAGCGGAGGGCAGCGTGAATTTGCGCCCGTCATGGCCCGTGCCGCCGTCGCGCTTGGCGTGGCTTCCGTGTTCATCGAAACGCATCCCGACCCCGACAATGCCCCATCGGACGGGCCAAACATGGTGTATCTGGATCAGATGCCCGACCTTGTCGAAAGCCTGATGAAGTTCGACGCATTGGCCAAGGCCAACCCCCTTTCGATTTAAGCCCGATTTCAGCACAGAGAATGTTTCGATGACAAAACCCGCCCCGATTGTGACCCCCAACACCTGGGCGTTCTTGCGCGACCCGATGATCGCCCCGACGGGATTTCGCGAATATGACGCGCGCTGGAAATATCCCGAAGAGATAAATCTGCCCGGCATCACCGCCCTTGGTTTGGGACTTGGCACCCAGATGCACCGGCGCGGGATCAAGCCTGAAATCGCGGTCGCCAACGACTATCGTGACTATTCGCTGTCGATCAAAAACGCATTGATGCTAGGGCTGATGCAGGCGGGCATACAGGTCAAGGACATTGGTCCTGCCCTGTCTCCGATGGCTTACTTCAGCCAATTCCATCTGAATGTTCCTGCTGTTGCAATGGTAACAGCCAGCCACAATCCCAACGGCTGGACAGGGGTCAAGATGGGCTTTGAACGGCCTCTGACCCACGGCCCGAACGAGATGAGCGAATTGCGCGAGATTGTCCTGAACGGCCGGGGAGAGCCGCGTCCGCGGGGCGGATATGAGTTTGTCGACGGCGTGCAGGAAGCCTATTTGCAGGATCTTGTTGGTGATTTCAGAATGACCCGATCGCTCAAGGTCGTGTGCGCGACCGGCAACGGCACCGCAGCCGCGTTCGCGCCCGAGTTGTTCCGCCGCCTTGGCGTCGAGGTGGTCGAGAGCCACAACACCCTCGACTACACCTTTCCCCACTACAATCCCAATCCCGAGGCCATGGAGATGCTGCACGACATGGCCGCCAGCGTAAAAGCGTCGGGCGCAGATTTCGCGCTCGGCTTTGACGGGGATGGCGACCGTTGCGGTGTTGTGGACGACGAGGGCGAAGAGATCTTTGCGGACAAGGTCGGTGTCATCATGGCGCGCGATCTGGCCAAGCTCTATCCGAATGCCACCTTCGTGGCAGATGTGAAGTCCACCGGCCTGTTTGCCTCAGACCCGGAACTGATCAAACATGGTGTGACGGCAGACTACTGGAAAACCGGGCACAGCCATATGAAACGCCGGGTCAAGGAGCTGGGCGCGCTGGCGGGGTTTGAGAAATCTGGGCACTACTTCCTCGCCGAACCCATCGGGCGCGGCTATGACTGCGGGATGCGGGTGGCCGTCGAAATCTGCAAACTGATGGACAGGAACCCGGATATGAAAATGTCCGATCTGCGCCGTGCCTTGCCCAAGACCTACGCCACCCCAACAATGTCGCCCTATGCGGCGGATACCGAAAAATATGATATCCTTGACCGGATCGTTGCAAAGCTGGTGGACCGGCACGAAAACGGCGGTTCAATCGGCGGTCGCAAGATCAAAGAGGTCGTGACAGTGAACGGCGCCCGCGTGATCCTGGACAATGGCGGCTGGGGACTGGTGCGCGCCTCGTCCAACACACCCAACCTTGTCGTGGTGTGTGAAAGCCCGGAGTCCGATGCAGAGTTGCGCGCAATTTTCAAAGACATCGACGACGTAATCCGCACTGAACCGGGTGTCGGCGACTATGACCAGACGTTTTGAGCAAGTCGGGCGCACGACACGTGCGCCTTACATCAGCGCCCGCCCGTAAGGCGCACGTGTCGTGCGCCTCTGCGTTCCCGGTCAGAACAGCCCGTTGTCGTTCTTTGACTCTCCCGAAATCACCTGCAACACGTCCCAGTGTTCGACCACTTTGCCCGGATAGCCCGCGGCCATCTCCTCGAAATAGGAAATGAACGCCTCCTTACCGTCGCCCACGTGCGGATTGTGCCGGATGTAGACATCACCCACATAGGCCTCGATCGCGGCCCGTGGCTTGCACTGGTTGAACATCAAATCGTAAAACGCAAGCGCGATTGCCTTGTTGGCTTCGGGCGTGGATGGCATCTGGGTCTCCGAGAGTGTGCGTGTTTTGCCGCTTAATCAAACAGCTTGAGTATCCCTTTCTTCAACTCATCTTCCAGCTTGTCCTTGGCGGCCTCTTCCAGGTCCTGACCGTCATCCACCACATTCAGTTCCTCGGCAACCTTGCTGCGCACTGCGTCCTCCGCCTGTTGTTCCAGCCGTTCCTTTTCGGCGGAGAAGTTCAGATCGAGGGCGGCCTCAAGATCCGGGCGGATGCTGATATCTGACCAGGGCCCGACCATGCGCACCGGGATCGCAATTCCGTTCCCCTCATTGGCCCGCAAGGCCACGGGCGTGAACGTATAGTCGATCGTCTGCGCGCCCAGCCCGACCTGTCCTGCGCCGCGCGCCTCATAGTTGCTGAGGCGCAAGAGCAGATCATCGTTGCGCATCACACCACCGTCAATCGTCCATGTCGCTTCAAGACTGTCAAACACGGTGGTACCCGCCCCGGTCGCACCCGATCGCATCAAACGGTCCAGATCAATGCCGATGATGGTGCCCTGCCCGAACTGGACGGACCCAGTGCCCGAGAGTGACTTCATGATGGCGTCCACACTCGGCCCTGACCCGAGAAAGGACATCTCGGCATCTGCCGCACCGGTCAACCGCTCAATCTGCGCCGCATCCCGCAGGATGGCCTGCATGTCGATCCCGCTGGCCAACAGCTTGCCCCCAACCGAAAGACCCGAGCGGTTGTTCATTACAAACTCGCCCGTAATCGCGCCTCCATAGGCAGCCACCTGCCGCAGTTCAAACACCATGCGGCTGTTGTCGTTGCGCACAAGCGCACGGGTCTGGCCCAGTTTGAACTGACCCAGATCAATCGAGTCCGCACTCAAGGCGATCTGTCCATTGAAACTGGCCAGTCCGCTGGCATCGATTGCGTCAGTGGGCCAGCCTGAGCCGGCCGGGGCCGCTGTTGCGCCACTCGAAACACTGTTTGCGTCCGTGGCGGTCCTCAGATCAAGCGCCCCTGCGCTCAGTTGCGCATTGATCTCCGGAGTCCCGTTCAGCGAGATGTCGGCAGCCCCCGCAAGCGCATTGGCTCCCAGATCTACAATCACATCCCGCAATGACAAACGTCGATCAGCCGTCAGCGTCAGGACAGCACTCAGGTCCACGGATTGTCCCAGACCGGCGGGCAGTCCGGGCGCAGGCAGGTCCAGTGCCGTCAGGAATCCATCGGTGCTGGGCATAT
This sequence comes from Pseudomonadota bacterium, assembly GCA_038529225.1. Taxonomy (GTDB): domain Bacteria; phylum Pseudomonadota; class Alphaproteobacteria; order Rhodobacterales; family Rhodobacteraceae; genus Tateyamaria. The sequence continues at coordinate 25,684 of JBCBDZ010000009.1, forward strand.
CGAGTGTCAGACGTCCGGCCACGTCACCCGCGGTACTGCCCCGCCCCTCCAACGTAAGCGATCCGCCCCCTGCCGTGACCGTCGCAGAGACAGGTTGCACCTCCCCGATGATGAAACCGGCAAACCCGCCAATCGTTGCGCGCACATCCACATCAGCCCCTGCCGGGCTGAGCGTCGCGGCGAGGTCGGCTGCGCCCAGTCGCTCGGGCCAGTCCAGTGTCACATCGACGTTTGTGAAAGACACAAGGTCAGAGCCTTCGGCGTCGTAGATCAACGTGGCATCGCTGACCGACAGGTTTTCGATCCATACCGCTTGAGGAGTCCGGGTGTCCGGGGCGACGTTGGTTTCGATCTGCGCGTCCCCACTCGCGTCGGTAAAAATCCAGCTGGCCCGACCGTCCGCGCGGTTTTCCAGCCGGATGGTGGGGCGCGTCGCCTCGATATTCGTGATCCGGATTTCGCGGTTCAGCAAGGCCATTGCATCCACGCCAATGGCTGCGTTTTCGGCCGTCAGCATTGGGCCTTGCTCTGACCAGTCGGCGTTACCGATCTCAAGCCCGCCGACACTGACCCCCAGCACCGGCCACAGCGTCATCGAAACGTCGCCCGTGATGCGGACATCGCGCCCGGTGGCATTGCGCATCTGGTCCGCCGCCAGCCGTGCGATCCGGTCAGCGGGCAGAAAAAGCAGGGACACCCCTGCGACAAGGACAAGCACAATGCAGAACCCGATGAGCCGTGCGATCCATTTCATAGGCCTGCTCCGTTCTTGTGACGTGTTGAAAACAGCCTAGCGCAGGGCTGCGGCCCACCCCAACCCTTTTCGCGGCAGATGTGATCGCATAAGAGGCGGGGTATGAGCACAAATCCGCCAGACCTCCGCCCGGACCTCGCGCCAAAAGCGCGGATGGACCCCAACAGCCGCCCCGGCCAGCCCACCATCGGGATGGTATCCCTTGGCTGCCCAAAGGCGCTGGTGGACAGCGAACGCATCCTGACCCGGCTGCGCGCTGAAGGGTATGGCATTTCGCCGGACTACGCGGGGGCTGATGCAGTGATCGTGAACACCTGCGGGTTCCTTGACAGTGCAAAGGCCGAAAGCCTTGAAGCCATCGGCGAGGCCCTGAATGAAAACGGGCGCGTGATCGTGACCGGGTGCCTCGGGGCCGAGCCCGACTACATTACCGGCGCGCATCCCAAGGTGCTGGCCGTCACCGGACCGCATCAATACGAACAGGTGCTGGATGCCGTGCACACCGCCGTGCCGCCCGATCCGGACCCGTTCATCGATCTGTTGCCTGCACGCGGCGTCAGCCTCACCCCGCGCCACTTCAGCTATCTCAAGATTTCCGAGGGCTGCAATCACAAGTGCAAGTTCTGCATTATTCCCGATATGCGCGGACGCCTTGCCTCCCGACCCGCCCATGCGGTGCTGCGCGAGGCGGAAAAGCTGGTCGAGGCGGGCGTGCGCGAGCTTTTGGTGATCTCGCAGGACACATCAGCCTATGGTGTTGATATCAAACATGCCGAGGCCAATGGGCACCGGGCACATATAACGGATCTGGCACGCGACTTGGGAAGTTTGGGCGCGTGGGTGCGCCTGCACTATGTCTATCCCTACCCCCATGTGCGCCAGCTTATCCCTCTGATGGCCGATGGTCTGGTCCTGCCTTACCTCGACATCCCGTTTCAACACGCCCATCCGGATGTGTTGCGTCGCATGGCCCGCCCCGCTGCCGCCGCAAAGACACTCGACGAAATTGCAGCATGGCGTGAGGTCTGTCCCGATCTCACGCTGCGCTCGACCTTTATCGTGGGCTACCCCGGCGAGTCAGAAGCCGAGTTCCAGACCCTGCTGGATTGGATGGACGAGGCGCAATTGGACCGCGTGGGCTGCTTTCAATACGAAAACGTGGAGGGCGCGCGATCAAATGCGCTGCCCGATCATGTACCCGCAGAGGTCAAGCAAGAGCGGTGGGACCGGTTCATGGAGAAGGCCCAGGCCATTTCCGAATCGAAACTGGCGGCCAAGGTCGGTCAGACGCTGCAGGTGATCGTGGACGAGGTCGATGATGAGGCCGCAACATGTCGCACCAAGGCCGATGCGCCGGAGATCGATGGCAATCTGTTCATCGACGCGGGGTTCGAGACGCTTAACCCCGGTGACATCGTCACAGTCGAAGTGGACGAGGCAGGCGAATACGATCTTTGGGGGTGTTTGGTCTGAGCCTTTGGCGTTGCGGATACGAATGACGTCGAAATGATCAGTTTCCCGCCTATTTGAGCGATATTGTTCAACGAAAGGTCTGATCCCATGACGACACCCAAAATCGCTCAAAAAGCGCCGTACCCCGTCGATGTAGAGGCTGGAAAATCCTATTTCTGGTGTGCGTGCGGCCAGTCGGCCAATCAGCCGTTTTGCGACGGATCACACAAGGACACCGGGATCGCGCCACAGAAATACACCGCCGAAGAAAGCAAGAAGGTGTTCTTTTGTGGATGCAAGGCGAGCGCGAACGAGCCACTGTGTGACGGATCACATTCCAAACTCTGACGGCTTTTTCACGCCAAGGCGGCCACATCCTTGCAATTTTCGATAAATGTTCTATATTTGTTCTCACTCTTTGGAACGGAGAACATGGATGTCCTGTCACCTACGCCAGCCCGGTCTGTTTGATCCCGCACAAGGGGCGCTGCCGATAGAGGCACCCCAGCCTGCGAGCGAAAAGCAGATCGCTTACGCGCGAACGCTTGCGGCGCGGACAGGTCAGGCCGTCCCGTCCGCCTTGTTCCGCGACAAGTCGGGTTTGTCCGCATGGATTGACCGCGCCAAACATACACCCGTCTCGAGGTTTGCGGCGTATCCCAGTGCCAAGCAAGTCCAGTTTGCAGAACGCATTGCCCGGCTGAAAAGACGCGAAATTCCCGCGGAATGCTTCCGCGACAAGGTGATGATGTCGCGCTGGATTGACGGAAACAAACCGCGCTGAGTGTCGAGGCGCGGCGCATTGTCCCTGTTTCGCCGGCGCTGCGGCCCTATCTGTAAGCCATGACCGAAAACACACGCGTTCTCTATAATGCCGACTGCCCTGTGTGCAGTTTCGAGATCAACCATTATGCCGCCTACTCTGTGCGAAATGGCCTGCCCATCCGGTTCGAAGACCTCAACCGGGACGCGCTTGACGCATGGGGGCTGACGCCGGATGAGGCTGCGCGTCGCTTGTATGTGATGAAGGATGGGCAGATGTTTTCCGGCATTCCGGCCTTTATCGTGTTGTGGCAGGACATGCCGCGCTATCGCTGGCTCGCCCGCCTGATCGCACTGCCCGGCCTGAACCGGCTGGCCTGTTTGACATATGACTACGTCTTGGCCCCTTTGATATATCGCTGGCACCTGAGGCGCGTTGGCGCAACGTCATCACAATCGTGATCCATGCAAGTGTAGACTGAGGGCGCGACAGCAGGCAGTCTGCACGCATGCCGTACCCATTTTCCTTGCGTGAAACGCTCGCCGACGCCTCTGTCCACATCCTTGGCCTGATCGCGACCCTGATCGCGGGCATCGCCCTTGTGGTGTATGTCACCCAAACGCAGACTGCGACGCAGATTGCAGCGACCAGCATGTATGCGGGTTTTCTCTTGTTTTCATTCGTTGCCTCTGCGCTGTACCACCTCCTGCCGTGGGAGCGGACGCGGCCCCTGTTCCGGCGGATCGATCACGCCGCGATCTATCTCAAAATCGCAGGCACCTACACGCCGCTTGTTGTGATGATCGGGTCGGCTTTTGCCTATGTGGTGCTTGCAGGGGTCTGGGTTGTTGCCCTCGTGGGGGCTGTGGCCAAGCTCAGTTTCTGGACAGCGGACGGGCGTGGATCACTGCTCGTCTATCTTGGCATGGGCTGGGCGAGCGTGCTGTTGATCTGGCCGATGACGCAAACGCTCCCTCCGGCAACCGTCGGGCTGATCATCGGGGGTGGTTTGCTGTATACGCTGGGAACGCTGGTCTACCGCTATCCGCAGATGCGCTACCAGAACGCCGTGTGGCACGGAGTCGTTCTGGCCGCGTCCACCTGTTTCTTTGCCGCGGTTTGCTTGGGCGTTTCAGCCTGACTTGCGGGCCAGATCGTCAAAACTGTGCGCGTTGCGGCAATAGTGGGGTGCAGCGGACACTGCGCCAACCTGTTCAGAAAGCCACTTTTCGCATGCCGCCGTTTGCGTACAGCCGGTGCAACGCAAAACAAGGTCGGAAATGTCCGAGGGGCTGAGATCACCGCGCAAGGCAACCTCCTGCAGGTCCAGCCCGCGCGCGGTGGCCATATCGTCGACAAGTCGGGCATGACGTTTCAGATGGGTCGGGGACATCGCAAAGGGGTCCTTCCTGATAGCTATCGTTCAGGAAAAGATGCCCCCCACGTTGCGCACAGTCCTTGATCCAGATCAAAGCGTGTCCAGATAAGCGCGCACGCAAGTCTGCACATGGCGAAACCGATCCCCGCCAAGGTGTTTGCCGCCGTACCAGCGCGTTACCACCACCAGATGATCCCGCAGTCCTTCACGCTCCAGCATACGCAGGATCACCATCCCCGCGCCCGCTTCGCCATCATCGCCCTTGATCGGTCCACCATCACGCAGATCAGCGCCCCACGTGTTGTGCGTTGCCTTGGCATAGCTGCGATCGCGTTTCAGCGATGTCAGGGCAGCATCAATCATTGCGCGATCCGTGACCGGACATCCCGACACGGCGTATTTTGACCCCTTGTCGGTCAGGATATGTCCGAGATGTTTCATGATCACACGATGCGGTGGCCTGCGCAAAAGGGAAACAGCGTCGGTTTCCAGACGTTTTCCGTATCGGAAAACCCGCCCCTACAACCCTGCCGCGGTTTGCCTGACGATCTGGATCCGCTGGGCATTGGGCGGATGGGTCCCAAGGAACCTGTCGCCGGGGTCTGGAATCCGGTTGAAAAAGCCGGCACCACGCACCGGGTCATAGCCGGCGCGGGCCGTAATCACCGTGCCAAGGGCATCCGCCTCCAGTTCGAAATCCTTGGAATAAGACCGCGCGCCCACCTGCGCCCCAAGTTGCTGGGCCGCTTCGACGGACCCCAGATCGCCCCCGATGACGGACGCAATGCCCCCCAAAAGGATCGCTCCGGCCGCCGCGTTCTGCTGCTGGCGGGCGATATGGCCCCGAATATGGTGCGCCGCCTCGTGGCCCATCACAAAGGCGATCTCGTCGACATTGCGTGCATCGTTGAGCAGCCCAATGGTGAAGATAATTATCGGACGCTTGTTTTCATCCAGCGTCTGGAACGCATTGGCAGGCTGGTTGGGGCGTTCGTCCACCAGAATGCGGAAATCGCAGTCCACGCCGGTAGTGCGTGCCCGACACTCGCGCTCGGCGACAGGCTCGAGGCGGCTCACGACACTGGCAAAGGCCCGTCCGGTCTGGGAACTGGTGCGCAACTCATCCGGCACATCCTGCGAGGTTTGCACTTGCTCCAATGGCGCCGGTGCCGAGACCACCACCGGCTCCGTGCAAGCAGCCACAAGTGCGAGCAGTGTCAGGCCTGCCATCAAACGGATCATTGCGCACATTCCTTTCACGTGGCACCGGCCATGGGTGCCAGCCAATGTGATAGCATGGAAATATGCGGATTACAGCCTCGATCAAGCCTACCTGGCCAAGCTCACGACTCTTTGCAAATCGGCAACCATGTTCTAGCGTCCCGTCATGTTTACCATTGAACACGAATTTGACGCGACGGTCATCACGCTGGTGGATGAGGGGTCCGCGCCCTTGCAAGAGGACGTGGTCGTCAACAGTTTCGCCGAATGCATCACGGTCGAACAGTTCGATGCGCGCACCGATAGCGTGGTGCGGATCACTCTTTCCCCGGAACAGGTGCGGGACCTTGCCGCTGCCCTTGATCTGCCGGAAGGGGTCTATCAATTGCGCGCCGCAGACTGAAAGGTCTGGAACTGTGACCTGTTTCTGCTAGCCTCTCGCCCAGCACTCAAAAAAGGTTCCCCATGACAATCGGCACACATATCCGCACCTACTTCAATGGCGCCTGGCATGACGAGGACCTCGCGATCATGCGCGCCGCAGATCACGGGAGCTGGGTCGGCACCACAGTATTTGACGGAGCACGCTACTTTAACGGACGGTCCCCGGACCTTGAGGCGCATTGCGCGCGTGTCAACCGCTCGGCCGAGGCGCTGATGATCACTCCGACCATGGACACATCCGAAATCGTGGCCGCCGTTCAAGAGGGGTTGCAGGCCTATGGGCCGGACGACGCTGTCTACATTCGCCCCATGTACTGGGCGCTGGATGGCGACGCGTCCGGCATAGTGCCAATGGAAAACTCCACCGGCTTTGCCATCTGTCTCGAGGCGGTCCCGATGGCCGATCAAAACGCCTCGACCACGCTGGGGCGCACCAAGTTCCGCCGCCCTGTGCTGGAAGACAACGTAGTCAACGCAAAGGCCGGCTGCCTCTATCCCAACAATGCACGCATGTTGGCGGACGTCCGCAGGCGCGGCTTTGGCAATGCGCTGGTGGCTGACGCGATGGGCAACGTCGCCGAAAGTGCGACGCCCAACGTGTTCATGGTCAAGGACGGCGCAGTCTTTACCCCGATCCCCAACGGCACCTTTCTGGCCGGGATCACCCGCGCCCGCCATATGGACAACATGCGCAAGGACGGCATGGAAGTGCACGAAACCGTGCTTGGCTTTGCCGATTTCGAGGACGCGGACGAGGTTTTCCTGTCCGGCAACATGATGAAAGTGACGCCCGTCACCGCCTTTGAGGACAGCCAGTATCAGGTCGGCCCGGTGACGCGCCGCGTCCGCGAGATGTACTGGGACTGGGCCGCTTCCACCTGAAGAGCGTGAAGTTTCCATTGCCTCTGCCCCGCTCTGGCGGCATGGTTGGGCTCGCAATGAAACAGGGATCCCGTCATGCGCAAGTTTCTGGTGGTGCTGGACGACAGCCGAGAGTGCCTTAACGCCATGCGATTTGCCGCAATGCGCGCGGCCAATACGGGCGGCGGTGTGGCGATCCTGTCCGTGATCCCGCCGGATGAGTTCAACCACTGGATCGGTGTCGGTGCGGTGATGCGCGAGGAGTCGCGCGAACGCATCCATGCCCACTTCGAGGTGTTTGCCAAGTGGATGCGCGACAAGCAGGGTGTGGACCCGGAGTTGATGATCCGCGAAGGGCAACCCGTTGACGAGATCATGGCGCAGGTCCGCGAAGACCCCGAGATTGGCGTACTGGTTCTGGGGGCCGGCACAGACAAGAAAGGTCCCGGCCCGCTTGTGACCCAATTGACCCGCAATGCCGGTAACCTGCCCATTCCGATCACGATCGTGCCAGGGGATCTGAGCAAGGAAAAGCTCGAACTCATCACCTGACGGGGTGCACAAGGCGGTTCGCGCGTCGCCATGCACGTGCAACAGTTTAGAATTGTTCCAAACCTTGACTTGGCCCGCGTGCAGGCGCATATCCGACTATATCCATCAGGAGATGCCGATGTTCATTCAGACTGAATCCACACCCAACCCCGCCACGCTGAAGTTTCTGCCCGGCCAGACTGTTCTCGAAGTTGGTACGGCCGATTTTCCGAGCGCGGATGCCGCAGCAAAGTCACCCCTCGCCCAGCGCGTGTTTGCGGTCGAAGGTGTCACCGGCGTCTTCTTTGGCACTGATTTTGTCACCGTGACCAAGGCGGACAGTGTCGATTGGGACCACATCAAGCCCGCCCTTCTGGGTGCCATCATGGAGCATTTTCAGTCTGGCCAACCGGTCATGGACGACGGCCACGCGCCCGTATCAGGCCACGCGGAACATGACGGCGAAGACGGCGTTGTCGTAGGTCAGATCAAGGAACTGCTCGACAGCCGGGTGCGCCCGGCGGTGGCTCAGGATGGCGGCGACATCACCTTTCACGGCTTTGACCGGGGCGTTGTTTACCTGCACATGCAAGGCGCTTGCGCAGGCTGCCCATCTTCGACCCTGACGCTCAAAATGGGGATCGAAAACCTGCTGCGCCATTACATTCCCGAGGTCACAGAAGTGCGCCCCGTTGCCGTCTGAAACCGTGCCGGAGTTCACAGCCCGCTGTTATTGCGGCGCATCCGAACTCACGATCAAAGGGCCACCGGAAACGGTGGCCTATTGTCATTGCAGCGATTGCAGACGCTGGACCGGCGCGCCGGTTGCCGCATTTGCAGCCTTTCGCGCGGACGCGTTGATCGCGCAGTTGCCCCCGGCCCGTACACCCAAAGGCGACGTACGGCGTTGGACTTGCGAAACATGTGGCTCGCCCCTCGGTGCGGCCTTCGACTACCTGCCTGACCAAATCTATGTTCCACTGGGCATCATCGATCGGGCGGACACGTTGGCCCCTGTCCTTCACAGTCATCACGCGGAGCGTTTGCCGTGGCTGCATCTTTCAGATGATCTGCCACGTTCCGATGGCACCGCACGCGCCGATCTGAAAGCGTCCCGAACATGAGCGGCCCGCTTATCCTGGGCATTGACACGTCAGGCCCGCATTGCGCTGTCGCCTTGATCGACGGCGACAAGATCCTGAACGCGTGCGCAAAGGACATGGCCCGGGGACAAGCAGAACGCCTGATGGACCTTTTGGAAGAGGGTCTTGCCGCCCAAGGCAAGGTCTGGTCGGATCTGAGTGCGCTGGCTGTGGGCACGGGCCCCGGCAATTTCACCGGCATCCGGATTGGCGTTTCTGCGGCACGCGGTTTGGCGTTGGGTCTGAACATTCCCGCCTATGGCGTGACAGGGTTTGAGGCGCGCGCGCAAGTTTCCCCAACGGGTGCACGGATTGCGATCCCGGCCCCGCGTGACATGGTCTACGTCCATGACGCGCGCGGCGCCCGTATCGTCCCCGTAGCGGACATTGTCGACGCCGCGCCCAACCCGACACCTGCCGACCTGGCGACAGGTGCCGCCCTGCATGCCCTGCGTTTGTGGCCGAACAGGCCCAAGCCACCTGCTCCGTTTTATGTCCGCGCTCCGGACGCGGCGCCGGCCCGGGATGCTCCGCCGCGCATCTTCACATGACCCCCGAAACACTCGCCCAGCTGCATGATGCCGCCTTTTCCAAAGACAGGGCATGGTCAGCAGACGAGTTCCGCACACTGCTCGACAGCCCGTATTACCACCTCAGCACCGCGCAAAACGGGTTTGCCCTCTGGCGGGCCGTTGCGGGCGAGGCCGAGCTGCTGACGATCGCCACTCACCCCGATCACCAACGAAAAGGAGTTGCGACACGGCTGATGCAAGACTGGATGCGCACAGCCCAAGACAGTGCAACAACCGCCTTTCTCGAAGTCGCCGCAGACAATGCACCGGCCACGAGGCTCTATGCACAATTCGGCTTTGAAATCGTGGCGCGCAGATCTGCCTACTACAAACGGGACGATCAAAAGGTAGATGCGCTGATCATGCGCGCGCCTCTCCCCTTCTCTGTTTAAAAAAATCCTCGGGGGGCTGACCCGAATGGGTCAGTGGGGGCAGACAGCCCCCGCCCAAGCGTTCAGCATAGCGCAAGGTCACGTTCAAATGCGCGCGCTCGTGGGTCAAAAAGCGGTTGACCCCATCCCGCCCCTGCGGCCTAATCCCGTATGATCACTGCGATCCCGGGCGGGCCGCACGACCGGCACCGCCCCAAACATAAACTCGGGAGACCTGAACACATGACCCTCATGCAGAAATTCCTCGGCGCAAGTGCTGCTCTTGCCCTGACGGCCGGTGTTGCATCAGCCGAACCCGCCCTGATCTTCGATCTTGGCGGCAAATTCGACAAATCCTTCAACGAAGCGGCATTCAATGGCGCGCAACGCTGGGCCGAAGAAACCGGCGGCAAGTTCCTTGAGATCGAGCTGCAATCCGAAGCACAGCGCGAACAGGCCCTGCGCCGCTTTGCCGAATCCGGCGCCAACCCGGTTATCACAACCGGCTTCGCATTTGCTGATCCCGTCAGTGTCGTGGCGCCTGACTATCCGGACACCAAGTTCGTCAACATCGACGGCTGGATGCCCGAAGTGCCCGCGAACGTGCAACTGATCGGCTTTCAGGAACACCAGGGCAGCTACCTTGTTGGCATGATGGCTGCGATGGCGTCCGAGACCGGCACAGTCGGCTTCATCGGTGGCATGGACATTCCGCTGATCCGCCATTTTGGCTGCGGCTTTGCCCAGGGCGTAAAGGCGGTCAATCCGGACGCGACCGTCATCGCAAACATGACCGGCACGACCCCTGCTGCATGGAATGACCCCGTGAAAGGCTCCGAACTGACCAAGGCGCAGATCAGCCAGGGTGCTGACGTGATCTATGCTGCGGCTGGCGGGACAGGTGTTGGTGTTTTGCAGACGGCTGCGGACGAAGACATCCTGTCGATCGGCGTGGACAGCAACCAGAACTACCTGCACTCCGGCAAGGTTCTGACCTCCATGCTGAAACGCGTCGACGTCGCGGTCTATGACTCGATGAAAGCGGGTGAAGGTATGGAAACCGGCGGGTTCACCATTCTTGGCCTTGCCGAAGAAGGCGTGGGCGTTGCACTGGACGAGCACAATGCTGACCTCGTGACAGACGAGATGGAAGCCGCGGTCGCGGAAGCCCGTGACAAGATCATCTCGGGCGATCTCGAAGTTGTAGCCTACTACACCAACGACAGCTGCCCGGTTCTGGACTTCTGATCCGAACCCAAGACTCTATCGGCCGCGCCGCACAACACTTGTGGCGCGGCCTTTTTGACAAGCCGGGAAACGCAAGACCATGACCGCCCCCGCCACCGCTCCGGCCATTGAACTCAAAGGCATTTCCAAGGCCTTTGGCCCGGTGCAAGCCAACAAAGACATCTCAATCCGCGTGATGCCCGGCACGATCCATGGGATCATTGGTGAAAACGGAGCCGGCAAGTCGACATTGATGTCGATCCTTTACGGGTTTTACAAGGCGGACGCTGGCGAGATCTTCATCTCTGGCCAGAAGACCGAAATTCCTGACAGCCAGGCCGCCATCGCTGCCGGGATCGGCATGGTGTTTCAGCATTTCAAACTGGTCGAGAACTTTACCGTTCTGGAAAACATCATTCTGGGGGCTGAAGACGGGGGCCTTCTCAAACCGTCCTTGTCAAAGGCCCGCGAAACGCTGCTTCAGCTTGAGCAGGAATATGACCTGAAGGTAGACCCGGACGCCGTGATCGAAGAGATTGGCGTGGGCATGCAACAGCGCGTGGAAATCCTCAAGGCGCTTTATCGACAGGCCAATATCCTCATTCTGGACGAGCCGACAGGCGTGCTCACACCCGCCGAGGCCGATCAATTGTTCCGCATCCTTGGGCGGCTGAAGGAAGAGGGCAAGACGATCATCCTGATCACCCACAAACTGCGCGAGATCATGGACATTACCGACACGGTCAGCGTGATGCGGCGCGGGGAGATGACGGCAACCGTTAAGACGGCCGACACCTCACCCGAGCAACTGGCAGAGCTGATGGTGGGCCGCAAAGTGCTGTTGCGTGTTGACAAGGTCCCCGCGCAACCGGGCGAGGTTGTTCTTGATATCAAGGGTTTGCGGGTCGTGGACGATCAGAAAGTGGAACGCCTGCGCGGTATTGACCTGCAAGTGCGTGCAGGTGAAATCCTTGGCATTGCCGGCGTGGCCGGGAACGGCCAGTCCGAACTGCTTGAAGTGCTCGGCGGCTATGCCGACGGCACCGGCACCATCACGCTGAACGGTCAGCCGATCGACCTCACGGGTGCGCAATCGGATGGACGATCACGCCGCGCGCGTGGCATCGCCCACGTACCCGAAGACCGCCAGCGCGAAGGACTGATCATGGATTTCGCGGCGTGGGAAAATACCGCCTTTGGGTATCACCGCGATGCAGCCTATCAATCCGGTTTGCTCAGCAACAACACCGCGATCAAAACCGAAACGCAGGCAAAGATGGATCGTTTTGACGTCCGCCCCCCGCATCCGCATCTGGCGGCCAAGAATTTTTCCGGCGGGAACCAGCAAAAAATCGTTTTGGCGCGCGAGATCGAGAGAAACCCCGACCTCCTGCTGATCGGCCAGCCGACACGGGGTGTCGATATCGGCGCGATCGAGTTCATTCACCAGCAAATCGTGGCCCTGCGCGATCAGGGCAAGGCGATCCTGCTCGTCTCGGTCGAGCTCGAAGAAATCCTGAGCCTCGCCGACCGCGTCGCTGTTATGTTTGACGGGCGCATCATGGGCGAACGGATGCCGGGTCAAACGGACGAGAAGGAATTGGGCCTGTTGATGGCCGGCGTCAGCGGAGATGCAGCATGAGGCGTCTCCTGTTCACACTGCTGGCGGCATGTGTCTGCACTGCAACCGCGCTGCGCGCACAGACCGAGGTTGACCGTTTTGACATCGCGATCCGCGCTGATGACGAGGTTGCACAGACCGCTCTGGTCACTCTGGCCACGACCTTTGC
>JBCBDZ010000010.1:0-37079 GCA_038529225.1 Pseudomonadota bacterium
GATGCCAAGGCGATCCAGAACCGCCTGCGCGCCCGCATCGCTGCCCGCAAGGGATGCTGTATGAGACACAGTGGCATGTTTTGCCTGATCGGACGCACCCACTTTCAGCGCGATCAGCGGAATGCCCTTGTCATGGGCTTTTGCCGCCAACGCCTCCCAATGGCGCAGATCGCCAAACCCTTCGATGTGCAGACCGATCGCGGTGATGCGCGCGTCATCCATAAGAGACATTGCGATCTGAGCCTGCGAGGTCTGAGCCATATTTCCGCAGGTGAACATATAGGCAATCGGTAGCCCACGCTTTTGCATTGTCAGGTTGATGGCGATGTTGGAACTTTGGGTCAGGATCGCGACGCCGCGCGAAATCGGGGCGCACCCATGCTGATCAGGCCACAAAAGCGCGCCGTCAAGAGCATTGACGAAGCCGTAACAGTTTGGCCCCAGAATCGGCATGGCACCCGCCGCCGAAACCAACTGTTCCTGCAAAGCCGCAGCCGCTTCGTCCTCTGCCACGGCCTCAGCAAAGCCAGAGGCAAAACAAACGGCGCCACCCGCTCCCATCGCGGACAACTCTTTGACAATGTCCACCGTCGTCTTGCGGTTCACGCCGACAAAGACGGCATCCGGGGCTTCCGGCAGATCGGCAAGTGACGGAAAGGCACCGTGGCCTGCAACGAGGGCCGCACGCGGATGGACTGGCCAGATCGCACCGTCAAACCCCATCTTTTCTGACTGATTGACCACCTGTGCGCACCACGCACCACCGCCGACCACGGCGATCGACTTCGGGCGCAACAAACGGCTCAGATCACGCACGCCACGTCCTCACACCGATCCACCTTCATCTTGCCAGATAAACTTCGGGGAGCGCGCGGGGCTGGCCCCTCGCTCCGGCCAACTGGGCCTCGCCCGGTCGGACCCCATCTCAGGCCCCGAGGGGGCGCAACAGGTCGCGCGCGATGATGTGGCGCTGGATCTCGCTGGTGCCGTCCCAGATCCGCTCAACCCGGGCATCGCGCCAGAACCGCTCGATCGGGAAATCGTCCATCAACCCCATCCCCCCGTAAATCTGCAGCGTCGCATCCGTGACCCGCGCAAGCGTTTCGGAGGCATAAACCTTGGCGCTGGCGATCTCACGGTTGGACGGCAATCCCTGATCCAGCCGCCATGCGGCGGCCAGTGTCAGCCAGTCGGCGGCATCGATTTCGGTGATCATGTCGGCGATCTGGAACCCGACGCCCTGAAACTTGCCGATCTGCTGGCCGAACTGTTTGCGTTCGGCCGCGTAGTTCAGCGCATAGTCAAAGCACCGGCGTGCACGGCCCACGGAAAAGGCGGCAACGGTGATCCGCGTGGCATAAAGCCATTCGTTCATAACGGCGAACCCGCCATCCACTTCTCCCAGCACCTGCGCATCGGGCAGGCGGCAGTCGTCGAAATCGAGGATGCAGTTCTTGTACCCTCGATGGCTGACGGAATTATAGCCATCGCGGACCTCGAACCCCGGCGTGCCGCGATCCACGAGGAATGTTGTGATCCGTTTCTTGGGGCCTTTGGGTGTGTCATCCTCGCCCGTGGCGATGAACACGATGAAGAAATCCGCATGGTCCGCACCCGAGATAAAATGTTTTGACCCGTTGATGACCCAATCGCCACCGTCTCGCACCGCGCTGCATTTCATGCTGCGCACGTCTGATCCGGCGCCCGGTTCGGTCATGGCCAGCGCATCCATCCGTTCTCCGCGCACTGCCGGCAACAAGTAGCGCTCGCGCTGGTCGCCCTCACAGGCCATCAGGATGTTCTGTGGTCTGCCAAAGAAGTGGGTCAGCGCCATGGAGCCCCGGCCCAGCTCGCGCTCGACAAGGGTGAAGTCCAGATGGCTCAGGCCCGCGCCGCCCACCTCTTCGGGGAAGTTGCAGGCATAAAACCCCAGATCGATGACCTTTTGCTTGATCGCCTCTCCCAACTCGTGCGGCACTTCGCCCGTGCGCTCGACTTCTGCCTCATGGGGATAAATCTCGTTCTCGATAAAGCTGCGCACGGTCGAAACGATCATCTCCTGTTCGTCGCTGAGGCCAAAGTGCATCTCGTGCGCTCCCTGTTCGAGTGTGTTCTAGCCGCACCTAAGCCCAGCTTTGGCTCCCACGCCATGGCAAATCCGACACCGCGCGATCCAGTTGCGAATGTTTTCTTATTCAAGTGCAACGGTACTTGGCGTACTGGCCCGGCGCTACTGGACGTCAACCGGTTCAAAGCTGTCCGCGCGCGCCCGGTTCCAGCGCATCAGATAGCCATGGTCGTCTTCTTCCTCTCGCAGCAGAAAGCCCTCGGGAAGGTAGGGATAGACTTCCTGCCCGGTGACCATGTTGCGGTCTCCTTCGCGCATCAGCAGATGGTGCGGGCGAAAGTCGTTGGGGTGGGTCAGGCCAGCGGCTCCCGTCATTTCTGCCAGCGCCTTGAGGGTATTTTTGTGGAACCGGTAGACCCGCTCGGCCTTGTCCGGGACGACCAGCGCGCGCTGGCGCATCGGGTCCTGGGTCGCGACTCCGACAGGGCAGTGATTGGTGTGGCACGCCTGCGCCTGAATACAGCCAATCGCAAACATGTAACCGCGTGCCGAGTTGGCCCAATCCGCGCCAAGGGCGAGCATCTTGGCCATGTCAAAGGACGAAACAATCTTGCCTGACGCGCCGATCTTGATCTGATCGCGCAGGCCTGCACCGCGCAGCGTGTTGTGGGCAAAGGTCAGCCCCTCGACAAGCGGCATGCCGACGTGGTTGGCAAATTCCAACGGTGCCGCACCGGTGCCCCCTTCCTTGCCATCAATCACGATAAAGTCGGGCACGATCTTGGTTTTCAGCATCGCCTTGATAATGCACATGAATTCGCGCCGGTGCCCGATGCACAGCTTGAATCCAACAGGTTTGCCATGGCAATTCTCGCGCAACGTTCCGATGAACCGCATCAACTCGATGGGTGTTGAAAACTCGGGATGTGACGAGGGCGAAACGCAATCCTTGCCCATGGGGATATCGCGCGCCTCTGCAATTTCTGGCGTAATCTTTGAGGCAGGCAGAACGCCGCCGTGGCCGGGTTTCGCGCCCTGGCTCAGCTTGACCTCGATCATTTTGACCTGCGCGTCGCTGGCCTGTTTCCTGAATTTTTCCACATCAAAGCGCCCTTCATGGGTGCGGCACCCGAAATAGCCTGATCCAAACTCCCAGATCAGATCGCCGCCGCCCTCACGGTGATAGCGGCTTATCCCGCCTTCTCCGGTGTCATGAGCGAACCCACCCTTTTGGGCGCCAATGTTCAGTGCGAGGATCGCGTTGGCCGACATGGACCCAAAGCTCATGGCAGAAATGTTATAGATCGAAGCTTCGTAAGGTTCCTTGCAATCCGGTCCGCCGATCCGCACCCGGAAATCGTAATCGGTCAGGTGTTGGGGAACAACCGAATGGGTGATCCACTCGTATCCTGAGTCGTAGACCCGCTGCTGGGTGCCAAAGGGACGCTTGTCTTCGACCCCTTTGGCCCGCTGGTAAATCAGAGAGCGTTGGTCACGCGAAAAGGGCTCTTCGTCCTGATCGCTTTCCATCAGGTATTGGCGGATTTCGGGGCGGATGCCTTCGAAAAGAAACCGCAGATGCCCCATGATCGGATAGTTGCGCAGGATCGAATGGCTGGGTTGGGTCAAATCGTAAATGCCAAGGGCGGTGAGTGCGGCAAACAGGGCGACGAACAGGATCATCCACCCGGACCAGATCAGGGCAATCAGGCTGAACAGCGTCAGCGCAGCGGAGGCATAAAGAAGGCTGTAGCGGGTCATGGCGGCGTCCTTTGGGTGGCGGCGATGTGCTTGGGCTAAGGTGTCAGCATTGCCAACCCATTCGTCAAGCACGGCGTCTGCGTCTTTTGCGCCCGACGGTCAGGGCTTGTATCGGGGATGATGTGCGTGCATTTGCGATGGAACGGCACCGGTCCAAGGGGATCACGGAAAGGGAAGGGTATCTCATGCTGAAGATCGGACTGCTTGGGGCTGGCCGCATTGCGGGCGTGCATGCCGCCGCCATTTCTGCCCATGGGGGCAGCACGTTGGTGGCCGTGTCGGACTTCCTGCCCGAAAACGCACAGAAATTGGCCGACGGCTTTGGCGCGCAGGTGCGCAGCAACGACGACATCATTGCCGACCCGCAAATCGACGCCGTCCTGATCGCGACCCCCACCGATACGCATTCTGACCTGATCGAGGCCGCCACAGCAGCCGGAAAGGCCGTGCTGTGCGAAAAGCCCGTCGATCTGAGCCTGGCGCGCGCACGCGCCTGTGCACAGGCCATTGCGGGGCATGGGATGCCGGTCATGGTTGGGTTCAATCGGCGCTTTGATCCCAGCTTTGGCGCCATGAAGGCGGCGATGATCGCAGGCGAGATTGGCAAATCCGAACTGCTCTCGATCACCAGCTTTGATCCTGCCCCGCCCCCTGTGTCTTACGTCAAAGTGTCGGGTGGGTTGTTCCGTGACATGATGATCCACGATTTTGACATGGCGAATTTCCTGATGAACGCTGCGCCGGTTACGATCAGCGCCGTGGGCGCGTCCCTTGTAGACCCGGACATTGGCGCGGCGGGCGACGTGGATACAGCCGTGGTCACGTTGACATACGCTGACGGACGGATCGCCGTGATCAAGAATTCGCGCCGCGCGGTCTACGGCTATGATCAGCGGATCGAGGTGTTGGGCGAAAAAGGCATGTTGCAAGCCACCAACCTGCTTGAGAATGCGCTGGTCAAGTCTACCGTTGACGGGGTTACGGGCGCGAGGCCGGTGCACTTCTTCCTCGAACGCTACATGCCGGCATACACTGCCGAATGGGCCGCTTTCGTTGCGGCGTTGGAGGGAGGGCATGCGATGCCGGTGACGCTGGATGATGGTGTTGCCGCCCTCGCCATGGCCGAAGCCGCGCAACGCGCACTGGACACGGGTGCACCTGTTGCATTGAACTCAATATAGCGCATAAGGCTTGCCAAACAGCACGTCTGGACCAAGGGCTTTAAGGGAGAGCAGCACCATGGGTAAAACGATCCGACTAACAGCCGCGCAGGCGATGGTGAAATGGCTTTCCGTCCAGACCAACAGCGATGGCGACCGTTTCATCGACGGGGTCTGGGGCATTTTCGGACATGGTAATGTGGCAGGCCTGGGCGAGGCGCTGCACGGCGCGCGCGATGTCTTGCCCACATGGCGGGGCCAGAACGAACAGACCATGGCCCACGCGGCGATTGCCTATGCCAAGGCCTCCAAACGGCGTCGCGCCATGGCCGTCACGACATCCATTGGACCTGGTGCGACCAACATGGTCACGGCCGCGGCCCTCGCCCATGTGAACCGTCTGCCCGTCCTGCTGATCCCGGGCGATGTGTTTGCCAATCGTGCGCCTGATCCCGTGTTGCAGCAGATCGAAGACTTTGACGACGGCGTCGTCAGTGCAAACGACTGTTTCAAGCCCGTCAGTCGTTACTTTGATCGGATCTCGCGCCCTGAGCATATCCTGACGGCGCTGCCACGCGCGCTGCAAACCATGACGGACCCGGCCAAATGTGGGCCTGTGACCCTGTCCTTCTGCCAGGACGTGCAGGCCGAGGCGTTTGACTATCCAGAAAGCTTCTTTGCTCCGCGCGTCTGGCATATCCGTCGCCCGGAACCGGATCGCGCGGAACTGGCCGAGGTGGCCAATGCGATCAAAGCGGCCAAACGTCCCGTGATTGTCGCGGGTGGTGGGGTGATCTATTCCGAGGCCGAGGCGGATTTGCTCGACTTTGCCAAGCGCCATCACATCCCCATCACCGACACGCAGGCAGGCAAGGGCGCGGTTGACTGGGACGAGGCGCTGCATCTGGGCCCGATGGGCGTGACCGGTGGTGACGCAGCCAATACTGCGCTCAACGCAGCGGATGTGGTGATCGGTGTCGGCACGCGCCTGCAGGATTTCACAACCGGGTCCTGGTCGGTCTTTGCCAACCCTGATCACACACTGATTTCCATCAATGTGACGGCCTATGACGCCGGCAAGCATGGGGCCATGTCGCTTGTCGCCGATGCCAAGGTGGCCTTGACACAACTGGGTGAGGCGCTGGGAGATCAACGCTGGCCCGATCATGACAGTGCCGCCCGCGCGACGTGGTTTGAGGCGGGGGACGCTGTCATGGCCGCACCCAACGCAGCGCATCTGCCCACGGATGCGCAGGTGATCGGGGCGGTGCAACGTCAGGCACGACCCGAAACGCTGGTTATGGGGGCCGCGGGGACGATGCCGGGCGCGCTGCACACCCTGTGGCGCGCACCTGCGGGCGGGTATCACATGGAATACGGCTTTTCCTGCATGGGCTACGAAATTGCGGGCGCCATCGGGATCAAAATGGCACGACCAGAGGCGGACGTGATCTGCTTTGTCGGCGATGGCAGTTACATGATGAGCAATTCGGAACTCGCCACCGCCGTGATGCGCGGCGTTCCGTTCACCGTTATACTGACCGACAATCGCGGGTTTGGCTGTATCAACAGATTGCAGAAGGCCACGGGCGGGGCCGAATTCAACAACCTTTATGCGTCTGCGAGTGTAGACGTACAGCCCGAGATCGACTTTGTCGCGCATGCGGCGTCGATGGGTGCACATGCGGAAAAGGCCGTTGATGTTGCGGACCTCGAAGCAAAGGTCGCAGCGGCGCGCGGGCGCAACATCCCGTCGGTTATCGTCATTGACACGGACCCTTATCCGGGAACAGGTGCCGGCGGGCACTGGTGGGATGTGGCAGTGCCGGAGGTGTCCGTGCGACCGGACGTGAATGCGGCACGGGCTGCTTACGAGGAAAACCTGAAGGTCAAGCGCGTGACCTGAACTGCGGTGTCAGCCGAGGATATCTTTCAGGGATGTGGCGACTTTGGGCACGTCCCGCAAATCCAGTGCCGAGTGCAGATCAACAAGGTGGCTGACCATCAACTCTTCGGCAAGAGTGGCGTCATGGGCTTCGATGGCAGAAATCAGCGAATGGTGTGCATGGCTTTCGCACAGCGCGCTTTCACGTTTCCAGTAAAGCGCGACGATCAGTGACGATCGGGCGATCAGCGTTTCGACAAAGTCGGCGATGGTCGATTGGCCGGCGATCTTTGCAATCTGCACATGCAACTGGCCGGACAGATAAAGGGCAAGGCCCCGGTCATTGCGGGCCATTGCCTCATGTTCTTTCACGATATGCGCCTTGAGCGCCGCTACATCTTCAGGCGTGGCTCTGAGCGCTGCGGAATGCGCCGTCCGGGGTTCCAGCAATTCGCGGGCCTCAAAGACTTCCAACGCTTCCTTTGGGGTGGGCTTGGCCACAAAGGCGCCTCGATTGCGGTGAATCTCGACAAGCTGACCATGGGCAAGCCGCTGCAGCGCCGTGCGGATGATTGTGCGTGAGACACCGTAGATGTCAGCCAGCTCATCCTCACCCAGCTTCGTGCCGGGCGCGAGCCGGTGTTCATGAATGGCACGGGACAAATCGGCACCGACCAACTCACTGTTGGGTGGTTTGATACTGCGCGACCGTTCAATGGTCTGTGGCCCATGCATCGCAGACCCCTTTCGATGTCTCCTCATGACAAGAATTCGATGTCGCAACAAGAGTCGCGTCGATTAAATGCAAAGAGGCGTCATCTTTGTATACAATATTGTGCCCAAAATCTATGCGCGGGCAGGTTGAGGTGTCTATTCGCGAGGCAATCGCGCGTATCCACCTGATTTCCGACCCGGTTGTTCTTCCCGACTCAGGAGTTCCGCGCGCTCGATGGTGTCCAAGGGGTACCTATGAACGCAATCAAATCAGACTTGGAACTGGTGTCGCTCACCAAACGGTACGGTCCCACAGTGGCTGTGGACAGCGTGAGCCATACCTTTGCACCCTCAAGCTACACTTGCCTGCTGGGTCCGTCAGGATGCGGCAAATCCTCAACGTTGCGCATGATCGCCGGTCACGAGGTGGTCAGCGAAGGTTCGATCCTGCTGGACGGGCGCGATATCTCTGCCTTGCCGCCCGCCAAGCGTGGCACGGCGATGATGTTTCAAAATTACGCGCTTTTTCCGCATCTTAGCGTACTGGATAATGTGGCGTTCAGCCTCAAGATGAAAGGCGTCGACAAGGCCGAGCGGCATAAAAAGGCCGGCGAGATGCTGGAACTGGTGGACCTGACGTCTTTGTCGGACCGCCTGCCTGCGCAACTGTCCGGTGGGCAGCAACAGCGGGTCGCTTTGGCCCGCGCGTTGATCACGCGGCCGCAGGTTTTGCTGCTGGATGAACCCCTGTCAGCCCTTGACCCGTTCCTGCGGATCCGGATGCGCGCAGAATTGCGCAAATTGCAAAGCGAACTGGGCATCAGTTTCCTTCACGTGACCCACGGGCAAGACGAAGCATTGGCGCTGGCGGATGAAGTGGTCGTGATGAATAACGCAGTCATCGAACAGGCCGGCCCCGCACGCGAGGTGTTCAACGCCCCCAAAACCAAGTTCGTGGCACAGTTCATGGGCGGTCACAACGTCATCGCCTTGCCCGAAGGTCCCGTCGCCATCCGCACCGATGCAGTCACCACGACTCCGGCGGACGAGGGGCGCATTCAGGCGAACGTTTTGGCTGTGGAATACCAGGGCACCCATGTCTCTGTCTTGACCCGCATCACTGGCGACCAGGAAGTGACGGCGCTGATGCCGGACGCCGCTTTTTTCGCAAAGCCCCACACCCCGGGTGACCAGATCGGTCTGACCTGGGACCAATCCAACCAACACCAACTGACCGCCTAACAAGCGGCACCAATCAACAACCGACAAGGAGAGTAAGAGATGACAAAATACACCAAACGAAACGGGCTGAGCCGCCGCACGATGCTCAAGACGGGCGTGGCCGCCGCTGCTGGCACACTGGCTGCCCCAATGGTCTGGGCGCAGTCCAACATCGTACTGCGGCAGGCAGGTACAGGCGTATCGGCGTTTAACGAGATCGCGGCCAAAGCCAAGGAAGATCTTGGTATCACGATGGAGATGACGGCGCTGGACTCCGACAGCGTGACGCAGCGTGTGGCCACCCAGCCAGACAGTTTCGACATCGCCGACATCGAATACTGGATCTGCAAAAAGGTCTGGCCCACCGGCAATCTGCAGGCGATGGACACGTCCAAGATTGCCAACTACGACAAGATCGCGGGCACCTTCCGGTCCGGCAAGCTGACGCCAACATCCGAGATTGCGCAAGGCACCGCACCCCACACGGTTGGCTTCACCACGGGCGTTAACGGCACAGATTTCGTTCAGGAAGAATCCGGGTACATGACCCTGATCCCGACGATCTACAACGCTGACACGCTGGGCATCCGCCCTGACCTGATTGGCCGTCCGATCAGCAACTGGTCGGAATTGCTCAATCCCGAATTCAAGGGCAAGGCGTCGATCCTCGACATCTCGTCCATCGGGATCATGGACATGGCCATGGTGTGCGAGTCGATGGGTGAGATCACCTATGCCGACAAGGGCAACATGACCAAGGAAGAGATCGACAAGACCATGGCGATCTTTACCGAAGCCAAACAGAACGGCCAGTTCCGCGCCTTCTGGAAGTCTTTTGACGAAAGCATCAACCTGATGGCGTCCGGCGAAGTCGTCATCCAGTCCATGTGGTCGCCCGCGATCACGGCCGTGCGTTCGCAAGGCATCCCCTGCGTCTACCAGCCGCTTGAAGAGGGGTATCGCTCGTGGGGCGGCGGCATGGGTCTGGCGGCCTCGCTTGAGGGGGCCAAACTGGATGCGGCCTATGAGTACATCAACTGGTATCTGTCCGGTTGGGTTGGCGGTTTCCTGATGCGTCAGGGTTACTATTCGGCTGTGCCGGAGACATCCAAACTGTTCATGTCCGAAGACGAATGGGGCTTCTGGTACGAGGGCAAGGAATCCGTTGGCGACATCGTCAGCCCAAGTGGTCAGAAACTGGAAGGTCCGGGCGTGGTCCGCGATGGCGGGTCCTTCCTGGATCGTATGGGCGCCGTGGCCTGCTGGAACTCCGTCATGGATGAAAACCAGTACATGGTGCGCAAGTGGAATGAGTTCATCGCCGCTTGATCAACCCCGGGGCGCGCCACCCTGCGCGCCCCCGACACTCTCGGCGCGGCGAAATTCACGACATGCAGAAAATACTGAAAAACAATGCAGTGACCGGGTGGATGATGGTATCCCCCCTTGCAGCCGTCCTGTTTTTGTTTCTTGTCCTGCCGATCGTCATGATCGTCGTCGTCAGCTTTTGGCGGGCGACTGAATTTTCGATCATCCCCGCATTTGAGTTTGACAACTACGAGTTCCTGTTCGGCTCAGCGGTCACCTACACTGTATTCATCAACACGTTCAAATACGCGATCGTAACGTGGATTTTCACCTTCCTCATTGGTTTCACGGTTGCCTACTATCTTGCTTTTCATATCCGAAGCCTGACATGGCAGATCGCCCTTTTCCTGCTGTGTACGATCCCGTTCTGGACGTCCAATATCATCCGCATGATCAGCTGGATCCCGTTTCTCGGGCGCAACGGTATCGCAAATTCCACACTGATCTCATGGGGTGTCATTGATGAGCCTCTGGAGTGGCTGTTGTTCTCCGACTTTTCCGTCGTTCTTGCGTTTGTGCACATTTACACGCTGTTCATGGTGGTCCCGATTTTCAACACCATGATGCGGATCGACAAGTCGCTGATCGAGGCGGCGCGGGATGCCGGCGCAAGTGGCGCGCAAATCCTGTGGAACGTCATCCTGCCTCTGACCAAGCCCGGCATCATGATTGGCACCATTTTTGTGGTGACGCTGGTGATGGGAGATTTCTTTACCGTGCGCATTATGTCGGGCAGCCAGTCGGCCAATGTCGGGCGACTGATTTCCAACGATATCTCGTTGCTGCAATACCCGAGCGCCTCGGCAACGGCGATCGTGCTGCTGGTGACGGTTCTCATCACCATCGGCATCCTTTTGCGGTTCGTCGACATTCGAAAGGAGTTGTGAAGATGGAGCCGCGTCCCCGTTCCTTTTACGTCCTCACAGCCTTCTTCGTGTTGTTCATTCTGTTCCTTTACGGGCCGACGCTGACCATTGGTATCCTGTCCTTTCAGGGACCGGGCGGTGGACTGACCTTTCCCATGCGCGGCGTGTCGATGTACTGGTTTTACGACTTGTTCGAACAACAGGCGGTGGGCGACATCTGGGGCAGTTTCCGCCGCTCCATCACGCTTGGCTTCATGGTCATGGTCACGACCATCGTGGTTTCGGTGATGGGCGGGTTGGCCTTTCGCAAGAAATTTCCCGGCTCGACGATCCTGTTTTACCTGATCGTGACGGCACTGGTGATTCCGTCGATCCTGATCTCACTTGGCGTGGGTTTGCTGTTTTCCCAAGTCGGGATCAACGTGCATTGGGCGACATCCGGCTATGGAGCGCAGCTGACATGGACGCTGCCCTTTGGTCTGCTGATCATGTTCGCCGTCTTCAACCGCTTTGACAAAAGCTATGAAGAGGCGGCGCGCGATCAGGGGGCGAGTGCATGGCAAACGATCCGGCATGTGGTTTTGCCTATCATCGCACCCTCGCTGATCGGGGTGGCTCTGTTTGGCTTTACGCTCAGCTACGATGAGTTCGCGCGCACGCTTTTGACATCCGGCAGCAAGAACACGCTGCCGCTTGAAATCTATGGTATGACGACGAATGTGACTTCGCCGGTCCTCTATGCGCTGGGGACGCTGACCACGGTGTTTTCGCTGATCATCATCGGGTTCTTTCTGGGGATCGCCGTCTGGTCAAACCGGCGCCGCGCCGCCCGGGGTTCTGACGCGGGCAAGGGGATGGTATGATTGTCATCATCAACCCAAACAGCACCGTCGCGATGACAGAGGCGATGCTGGTCACGGCCAAACGGGTTGCGCCAGGTCTGGAGATCGAGGCCTGGACGTCTCATGACGGCCCGGCGGCCATAGAAGGCCCTGAAGATGGCGCGGCATGCGTGCCGCCCTTGCTGGCCCTTGTGCAAAAGGCATCGCGTTCGGGTGCGCACGTCATCATAATCGGCTGTTCCGATGACACCGGATTGGCAGAGGCGCGCGCACTGGCGGCGTGCCCGGTGATCGGGATCGGACAGGCCGCATATCATCTGGCGGCTCTGGCCGGGCCACGGTTTTCGGTTGTGACGACCTTGCCCGTGTCTGTGCCCATCCTGGCACAGAATATCGATGCCTATGGGTTGTCGGGACAACTGGGCCGTGTTCGCGCAGCCGGTGTGCCGGTTTTGGCGCTGGAGCAGACCCCGGAGGCATCCGCGCTCAAGGTGCTGGCAGAGATTGATGAAGCACAGGCCAAGGATGACATCCAGACCGTTGTTCTGGGCTGCGCCGGGATGACCGAGGTTCCGTCTCATGCCGGCCCCGATCTCAAAGTACGCCTGATCGATGGCGTACAGGCGGCAGTGCAGATTGGTGCACTGCTATGAGCTCAGATGCCATAGCCAAAGCCTGCGCCGTGGTCGCTGCTTACCTTGAACGCTCCATGGTGCCGGACCCCGAAGGCGCTGCGGCCTACGTCGCTGATGGTTTCAAGATCACCTTTACCGGCGGGCGTGTGCTTGGCTCTCCTGAGGACACCGCCGCATTCAACGCCAAACGCTACAGTTGGGTCAAAAAGCGTGTTGGTCGGACCCACGCCACCTTGGATGCCAAGAACGGGGACATACACGTCTTCAATACCGGCCACCTTTATGGCGCATGGCCGGACGGGACTGCGTTTGATGGCAACCGCTATATCGATACTTTCGTGGTGCGTGATGGCCTGATCATTGAAACGCAGGTCTGGAACGACAGCGCCGAATGGCTGCTGGATCGGGCGGGTCTGTCCGAGGCTCCGCTATGAGCCTCGTGCATCATGACCGCTACGACTATGCGCCGATCACGCAACGCCCGGGCTTTGCATGGCCTGAAGGGAACGGGTTGGCGGTCTATGTGGCGGTGAACCTTGAACACTTTGCCTTTGGCGCGGGGTTGGGCGCAGAACTTGCTCCGGGCGGGCCGCAACCGGACGTGTTGAACTACGCATGGCGCGATTACGGGAACCGTGTCGGGGCGTGGCGGTTGATCGAAATGCTCGACGCCCTCGATGTGCCTGCAACCGTTTTGCTGAACTCTGCAATGTACGACCATGCGCCTTCACTCGTCGCCGCACACCGGGCGCGCGGGGACGAGATCGCAGGCCACGGCATCACCAACTCCGAACGTCAGAGCACGTTAGCTGAGTTCGAGGAAGCCGCGCTTGTTTCACAAGCCACCGAAGCAGTTGCGCAGGCCGAAGACCAACCACCTGCCGGGTGGCTCAGCCCCTGGATCGCGGAATCCAACACGACCCCCGACCTGCTCAAAGAAGCGGGGTACAGTTACACGCTCAATTGGTGCATGGACGATCAGCCCATCTGGATGCGCACGCGGTCAGGGCCGTTACTGGCCGTGCCTTACCCTCAGGAAGTCAACGACATCCCGGCCGTCATAGTGCGCAAGGAGACCGCAAAAGGCTTTGCCGAACTGATTACCGACACCTTTGACGAGATGCTGGAACAAGCTGCATCACAACCGCTCGTGATGGGGATCGCGTTGCATCCGTACATCGTGGGGCAACCTGCGCGTTTGCGCCATCTGCGGCGTGCGCTCACCCATGTCTGTGCTGCGCGCGGCGCGGTCTGGATGACGACCGCCGGGGCGATCGCGCGCAGCTTTGCGGCCCAGGTCCCTCCCCCGGAAAGGCAGGTTTCATGATGCGGAAACTGATCACTGCAGCGGCCCAGATGGGTCCAATTTCAAAGTCGGAAAGCCGCGAAGACGCCGTCAAACGTCTGCTGGAGATGATGCGTGAGGCCAAGGGGCGGGGATGCGAAGTCGTCGTTTTTACGGAACTGGCTCTTACCACCTTCTTTCCGCGCTGGATGATCGAGGACGAAGACGAACTGGACAGTTATTACGAGACTGAAATGCCCGGGATGACCACTCAGCCCTTGTTTGATGAAGCAAAAAAGCTCGGGATTGGTTTCTATCTTGGATACGCCGAATTGACCATCCAGAACGGGGTCAAACGGCGTTTCAACACGTCAATCCTCGTGAACCAGAACGCCGAGATCATCAGCACTTATCGCAAGGTGCATCTGCCCGGTCATGGTGAACCGCAGCCCGGGCGGGACTTTCAACATCTCGAGAAACGATATTTTGAACCCGGCGATCTGGGGTTTCCCGTGGTCAAAGGGTTTGGCGGAAACATGGGCATGGCGATCTGCAACGATCGTCGCTGGCCTGAAACCTATCGCGTGATGGGTCTGCAGGATGTCGAAATGGTCATGCTGGGTTACAACACCCCCTTTGGCCATGTGGGCGAACAGGCAATGGACAGCCTGACCCTGTTTCACAACCATCTTTCGATGCAGGCCGGGGCCTATCAGAACGCCACATGGGTCGTCGGCACGGCCAAATGTGGCGAGGAAGAAGGCTCGAAGATGGGTGGGCAAAGCGTGATCATCGCACCCTCGGGCGAAATCGTGGCTCAGGCCGTCAGTGTCGAGGACGAGGTGATTACAGCCGCCTGCGATCTGGACATGGGCAAGTCCTACAAGGCATCGATTTTCGACTTTGCCGCCCACCGCCGCCCCGAACATTACGGACTGATTGTTGAACGGACCGGTGCCATTCCGCCGGGGTGAAAGGAGGACTGAAATGACCAAGAAAATCATGTGTGCCATTGGGACGGATATCGACTCGGTCGCTGGCTGGATCGGATCCTATGGCGGCGGCGACAGCCCCAACGACATTCAGCGCGGTATCTTTGCCACCGAAGTCGGGGTGCCTCGCCTGCTGCGCCTGTTTGACAAATTCGACATGAAGACAAGCTTTTTTGCCCCTGGCCATTCGATCGAGAGTTTTCCGAAAGAAATGGAGATGATTGTGAAGGCCGGCCACGAAATCGGGGCGCACGGCTATATGCACGAAAACCCCGTGGCGATGACACCGACGCAGGAAGAAGATGTGCTGGTCAAGTCCATCGAGTTGATCAAGGACCTGACCGGCGAGGCGCCGCGCGGCTACGTGGCGCCGTGGTGGGAAATG
Source organism: Pseudomonadota bacterium (assembly GCA_038529225.1). Lineage (GTDB taxonomy): Bacteria > Pseudomonadota > Alphaproteobacteria > Rhodobacterales > Rhodobacteraceae > Tateyamaria. The sequence continues at coordinate 15,183 of JBCBDZ010000010.1, forward strand.
TCCGCCTCCACTGCTGACCTGTTGCTCAAGCACGGGTTTTCCTATGACCACAGTCAAAGCTACCGCGATTTTCAGGTGCATTACGCGCGCACCGGTGACGAGTGGAACGTGATCGACTACACCAAGACTGCGGGCGAATGGATGCATCCGCTGAAACGTGGGCCCGAGATTGACCTCGTCGAGATCGATGCCAACTGGTACGTGGACGACCTGCCGCCCATGATGTTTATCAAGAAAGCGCCAAACAGCCACGGCTTTGTCGATCCGCGCGTGATCGAACAATTGTGGAAAGATCAGTTTGACTGGGTGTATCGCGAGATGGACTACGGTGTCTTTGCGATCACTATCCACCCGGATGTGTCCGGTCGCCCGCAGGTGCTGTTGATGCTGGAACGGTTGATCGAATACATCAACGGGCATGCCGGCTGCGAGTGGATGACATTCGACGCAATCGCAAATGACTTCCGCGCGCGCTACCCGTTTGCGGGTGAAGCGCGCCCCGAGGTGATCTGATGTGTTCGGCCTGCGGATACCCTGCCGCTCTGGGCCACTGGACCGAAGCCGGGGCCGTAACCCCGCACGATCGGCTGCGCGAACGTTTTCGTCGGGTGCAGGTGTTGCAGAAAGTGCTGAAAGGCAGCGGGGTTTCGGCCCATGACGGCGGTATGGTCCCCGGAATTCAGGTGATGTCTCTCAGCGGAGCGCAAACCATCGTGCCGGACCTGGAAGCGCTGTGGGCCGAAGTTGAAGAGTATCGCGGGCGTCCGTTTGATCCGCTTGATCTGGGATGAGTGAAGGGCGTCTGCGGCTCACGATCCTTGGCGGTTTTCTGGGGTCTGGGAAAACCACCTGGTTGCGCCATCAGCTGCACACGGATGCGTATGGAAATGTCCATGTAATCGTAAACGAGGCGGCAGACGCGCCGGTCGATGACGCTCTTCTGGCGCGCGCAGATCAGGTCACATTGCTGGCAGGGGCATGCGCGTGTTGCGCGGGCCAAGACGCGCTGATCACCACACTTCTTGCGATCTGTGACAGGCGCAGTGGCGATGATGATCCTGCAACACGGGGTGAGCACATCGTTCTTGAAACCAGTGGTTTGGCCGATCCCGGCGCCATCCTGTCACTGATTCAGGGACATCCGATACTTGCTCGGCAGATCGTCGTTGCCGAGACTGTCGTGATCGTGGATGCCCTGAACGCCGGTGAACAGGTGCAGTCTGAGACGTTGAGCCGCAAGCAGATCGAGGCGGCGGACCGATTGATCCTGACAAAGACCGATACCGCGCGCGCGGATCAGGTCGCGCGTTTGCGCGCAACACTTGCAAGCATTGCGCCTGCTGCGCAGCAATCAGGCGCTCTGTTTGGAAGTGATGCCACTTTGCCGGACTATGATGCCGCAACAACCAAGCCATACAGCCTCGCCGTACAACCGGAGACACCAATTCACGCCAGCCAGCTTGACCTTGGACCCGCCCCAGACTGGACCGCGTTCACGGTGTGGTTGTCGGCCCTTCTTCATGCGCGCGGTGATCAGATCGTCCGGGTCAAGGGGGTGGTACGCACTCCCGCTGGCCGCCTTCTGGTGCAAACGGTGCGCAAGTCCGTGCAATCGCCAGAGATCCTGCCTGACAGCGCGATGGGCGTGCCAACGGACAACTCGATTGCCGTCATTGGGCGCGGGTTCACCCAAGAGCAGTTGTGCGAGTCACTGGCTCATTTTTCAGCCTGAGCAAACATCGCCCGCGCGCTTTCTGCGCTGATCAAACCGTTTGCCACATCTGCTGCGATGGCTTCGGCGCTGCGCAGGCTTGCATCCCCATACCCGCCGCCGCAGGGTCCATAAGACACCAGACGATCCCCGGCACTGACCTTGAGGTAGGGTACTTTGGACGGTAATGCGCGCTCGGTTCCATCGGGGTGGACAAGTGCCAACGAGGCAACATGCCCATCCGCGCCACCATCAAACCCCCATGGTTCAAAGCGGTGACCTTCGCCCTCCAGCGAAAACCCGGCCTCGTCCAGAAACCGGAATTCCCGGATCGCGCCGAGGCCACCACGCCATTGACCGGCGGCCATTGCGTCTTCGCGCAACTCATAGCGTTCCACACGGAGCGGAATATGGGACTCGATATCCTCGATCGGATTGTTGCGCGTGTTTGCATAAAGCGTGTCCACCGCGTCCATCCCGTCCATGCCAAAGCGCCCCCCGTAGCTGCCTTCCATGATTTCCATGTGGACCCAGTGACTGCCGTCCTTGAGACCGGAAATGGCAAGAACATTCAGGTTCCCGATCCCCGCAGACACTTGATGCGGGACAATCTGGGAAAAGGCTTTCATAACCGTATCGGCAAGCTGGTTGCCGGGGCAGAACCGCGCGATGACAGGCGCCGGAAAGATTGGATTGGCAAGGCAGCCTTCGGGCGCCACGATGTCGATGGGTCGCGTCAACCCGGAGTTTTGCGGGATGCTGCCATACGATACCGTATCCAGAAGGATTGAACGGATGGTCAGCCAGACAGAGCAATCGACCGTGCCGACCAGCGGCATGTTGATGGGTTTGTCTGGCAACTGCGGGGCGGTGCCGGACAAATCCACCGTCAGCGAATCACCGCGCACTTTCAGGGTTACGACCAAAGGCAGTTCGTGGCGCGCCGGGTCGGGGTCATCCAGATAGCCATCCAGATGTGTTGTCGCCGTGTAGTCTCCGTCCGGCAAGGCGCGGATCGCGTCGCGCATCAACCGTTCAGAGTAATCCATGAGGTCGTGGAACGCAGCTGTCAAAGCCTCTTGCCCGTATGCGTCAACCAGTTCAAGGAGCCGCGCCGCACCGATGCGCGCTGACTCAATCTGAGCCTCCATGTCACCGACAACAAGGTCCTGCGCGCGGATGTTGGCACGCAGGATGTGCCAGACGGCCTCGTTCTTGATGCCCTTGTCGTATACCTTGATCGCCTTGAATTGCAGCCCTTCGGCATAGGTATCCACCGCGTCAACAATGCCGCAACTGCCCGGAGAGAGTGCGCCGATATCAAGGTGGTGCGCCGTCGTGACGGACCACCCGATCAGAGTGTCGCCAGCAAAGACCGGCACGCAAAAGGCGACGTCCGGGCCGTGGCTTGCCCCGCCGTAAGGGTCGTTGTGCATGATCACGTCCCCGGGATGTATCCCATCGCCGCGCGCCTTCAGCACCTCCAGCACATTACGGACATAACCGGGTATCGGCCCCGATTGCAGCGGCGTCGACATCTTGCATTCACACATTTGCAGCCCGTCGGCGTCCGTCAGCGCGGCCCCAAAATCCTCTGACTCACGGATGATCGACGAATAGGACATGCGCATCAGCTTGTGCCCCATCTCGATGGCGATGTTTTCAAGACCACCTTGGATGACGGCGGCAGTGACGGGATCAATCCGGTTCATGTGCGTTCCTCCAATGTGATGATGATGCTGCCCGAGGGATGCACGCAGGCCGTCGCTCCGGGCGGAACCAGCGTTGTGCTGTCTTTTTGCAAAAGGATCGCAGGCCCTGAGAATGGCACGTTCACAGGAAGACGGTCGCGCCGGTAGACGGCCGTGTCAAACGCCCGTAGCGACCCCGCCTTTCTGAACACGCTGGAACGACTGTGCAGCAATGCGTCTTGCAAAGATCCACTTGCGGCAGGCGGCAACTGGTCCAGTCTGCTTTGCGCGGCCACTGCGGTGACACGCAGGTTGACAACCTCGATCGGGCTGGCCCTGAACGCATGTCCATACTCTGCCGCATGGATACTGTGGAACTGCTCCCATATGTCTTCGAGGTCGGTCTCGTTCAGATCGCCACCGCTGACCGGCACTTTCAGCTCATAGCCTTGCCCGACATATCGCAGGTCGCCCGAGCGGGTGAAGGTGATCTGATCTTCGGGGACGTTGTCATCGCCAAACCGTGCGGCAAGGTTTGCCTCCATGGTTCTGAAGTCCGCATTGATCCGATCGAGGTCGATCATGGACGAGAGTTGAAACTGCGTGCGGATGGCGTCGTATTTGAGGTCGGCCGTCAGCAATCCCATGGCCGACGTGATGCCGGGGTAGGGCGGCACGATCACTTCGGGGATGTCGAGCATCGCAGCGACTTCGGCCCCGTGCAGAGGACCGGCACCGCCCATCGCAACAAGCGCAAAGCCGCGCGGGTCAATGCCCTTTTGAACGGTACGGGATCGGATGGCATTGGCCATGTTGGCGTTGAGTATTGTCAGAGCACCTTCGGCGGCCTCAAGCGTGTCGAGCCCCACTTTCTCGGCGAGGCCCTCCATCACCTGTTTGGCTGCATCCACGTTTAGCCCCATGTCGCCACCCAGAAAGTCGCCGGGTTCCAGGCGACCCAACACAAGGTTCGCATCTGTCACAGTCGGTTGGGTGCCCCCCTTGCCGTAGGCGGCTGGGCCCGGCACTGCACCGGCGCTTTGCGGGCCAACACGGAACGCGCCGCCCTGGTCGACATGGGCAATGGATCCACCCCCCGCGCCAATGGTGTGAATGTCGAGCATGGGGGTGAGCAGCGGAAAACCGGCGATGGAAGTAGAGCGCGCATCGGTTTCTGCGAAACTGCCGTCTACCGCGATCCCAATGTCAGCTGATGTTCCTCCAATATCAAATGTGATCAGCCGATCCCGACCGCATTGCGCCCCGATCCAGCCGCCGCCCAGCACACCGGCAGCCAACCCGGACATCAAAGTAAGGGCAGGGTTCTCGGACACCATACGCGCCGTTGCGACACCGCCGTTGGAGGCCATGATCCGCAAATCGCCCTTAACACCCAGTCCTGCGATTGCTGCGCTCAGGTCGGCGATGTACGTCCCGACTTTGGGGCCGACGAAGGTTGCAAGTGCTGCAGTGGTGAAGCGTTCGAATTCGCGAAACTGGGGAGAGATTGATGCAGACGTCGTGACGAAGGCGTTGGGCATTTCTTCTTCCACGATGGTTTTGGCACGCGCCTCGTGGGCTGGGTTGAGATAGGAAAAGAGAAAGCAGATCGCGACCGCGTCGACTCCATCTGCCCGCAAGGCCCGGGCGGCCTCGCGCACCGCAGATTCGTCCAGCGGCTCAAGCTCTTCGCCCGTTGGCGGTGTCAGGCGACCACCAACTGTCTTGCGATACCGCCGCTCGATGAGGGGGCGGTTTTGCCAGGGCAGTTCCTGCATGATGGAGTAGTGTTCAACCCGCTGATGGCGCCCGATGTGCAGCACATCGCGAAAGCCTTCATTGGTGATCATCCCCGCGCGAGCGCCTTTGCCCTCCAGCACGGCATTGGTTGCCGTTGTTGTGCCGTGAAAGACCTGATCAATGTCATCCGGGGCGACGCTGTTCAAAGCGCATAGCGTCTTGATTCCATCCATCACGGCGAGAGATGGGTCGTTCGGGGTGGTTGCGACCTTGTGGATGCCCAGATCGCCGGTTTCTGAATCAAGATAGATAAGGTCGGTGAACGTGCCCCCGACATCGACGCCAATGGTCTTCATGGCCTGCCGCCTTTGGTTTCATACAACCCGGCAAGACAAGCATCAAATACAGCGGTTCACTATGAGTTTGCGGCTGACCTGTCCGATACTGGTGACGGATGCCCAAGAGCATTGCACGAAGGGCACGAGTGCCGTTTGTTCGGGCAGTTTTTGGGTGCACGCGTCGCATTGGGTGCAACATCGACGCTCAAGGCAATTTGTTGAGGGCTGGACGTCAGTCGCGCCCGCGCCAAGGTGCGCCACCCAGTTCCTTTTGCAAGATTGATTGCATTTCAGAATTGGATGGCGCCGGGTTTTACGTGATCAGCGGTTCAATGCGCCGACGCCTGAGAAGCGGAAGGCCTCCTGCTCCAGAGCGTTGAGCTCATCGGCGCTCATTTGGTCATGGGCCACCGTGATCCGGCCAAGAAAGACAAAGGGCAGCTCGTCGGCACGCCCTTCAAGGTCTGCCTTGATGGCCTCGGCGGTGGCCGCACCCACATCATCACCCATACGCATAGGTGTGGCGTCCAATTCACCCCGCCGAATGGCTTCAAGTTCAAGACCAGTACCACCCCACCCGGTTGAGAAGATGTCCTTTTCCTTTCCGACCGAAACCTGTGCTTCGACCGAACCCATCGCCATCGCGGTGTTGGCATTGTGGATGATTGTGGCTTCGGGGTAGGATTGCAGGATCAATGAGGTGCCGGCAAAGCCGCCCTCGCGCTGATACTCTCCGTAGTGTTCGTAGACGGTCGTCCAGCCTGCCTTTTCTTCGACGCAGGCCTTGAAGTCGCCCGAACGCTGGTTGTCGGTGATGCCGGGAATGCCCCGGTTCATCGCCATGGTTACACCTTCACCCAGACGGTCGATCATGTAGTCGCACATGGTCAACGCACCTGCTGCCGACGAAAAGTCAAACCACGCGGCGGGTTGATTTTCGAGGTCTTTCAGCGGGGTATGGAACGCCCAGACATAGGTGGTCAGGTCGTCTTTTTCCGCGGCCAGTTTGGCGATGTTGTCTCCTTGAATCGCCAGTTCCGAGGGGCCAAAGATCACGTAGTCATAGATGTCTTTGTCCTGCACCACTTGGTTGGCGTAGGTCGTCTGCAGCGAATGCTCGATCTGACGCGAGGCGAATTCGGTTGTTTCGTACGCGATCCCCAACTCGTCCAGACGCTTGGTCATCGCCAGATAGTTGCGTGCCCAGAAGTCCGAGGTGTCTGACGAGGGGTAGATCAAAGCGATCTGGATCGGTGCGTCCTGTGATCCGGAAAACGCCACCGCCTCGGCGCCAACGACGGCTTGCATCGCCTCCAGCTTGCCTTCCGCGTTCACCTCATCCGGGACCCAGTAGTCTCGGTCCGCGATGTCCGGCAACTCCTTCAGCGGTAGGGTTGCATGGCCATCAGCCCATACAGTCGTGCCAAGGGCAAAGGTTGCGACCATTGCAGTTGTTGTCATGAATTTCATTTGGTTTCCTCCCGTTTGAAAATTTGTGTGGGCGAGGGGCACAGTCTTTTGGCGCCCCCGCCACGCACATCGTCGTGCCATTACCCGCTTGGTGTCGGGTCCACGGCAAAGACGCTGCCAATTGCCAACAGGGCAATCAGAACGCCAATCAGTAGCGCGGAAAAGCGAAACAGTTTTTGCCCTTCCGCCGTTTTGAAGTCAGCCAACCAGCCGCCCGATCCATCCCGGTCTTTCTTCTGGATCCAGGCATAAAGTGCGACCGAACTGATGATCACAAAGCCTGAGGCGACGGGCTGCCAGAAGAATTCGATGCGCAAGGTCACCAACGCGTTCAGCATCATGGCCAGCAACAGCACGCCAGAGAACGATCCGATGATTGAGGCCCGACCGCCAAACAGCGACGTGCCCCCCACAACAACCGCCGCGATGACATGAAGGTTGAAGAACGGAGCCATGGTCGCCTGAATCGCGTTCTGTTTGCCGGTCAGCATCAGACCCGCAAGGGCGGCACAGGCTCCACACAGAACATAGGCGTAAACCTTGTGGCGTTTGACACCGATGCCGGTCAGTTCGGCCGATTCCGGGCTGGAGCCGATGGCCACCGTGTACCGGCCAAAATGCGTGCGCTTCAGCAGAAAGTAGCCCGCCACCATGGTCAGCATCCCGATGACCGCAGGTGTGGGGATGAAGAATGGCGTTTGACCACGCCCAATCTCGGTCAGAATGTCGGGGAACCGCGCCAGCACCAGACCTTTGGCCAACAGAAGGGCGAGGCCCTTGTAAACAAGGTCCATCGCAAGCGTCCCGATCAGGTCAGGTACGTTGAATCGCGTGATGACCAGACCGTTGATCAGACCGAGAAGAGCCCCGATGCTGAGTGCTATCGGGATGCCGACATAGATCGAAAAGCCGTACTGCTTGACCAGAAACGCCATGATGATAGCCGATAGGACGGCCACGGACCCGACCGACAGATCAATGCCGCGCTGCGTGATGACAAAGGTCATCGCCATGGCCATCGGCATGTACAGGGCAGCGTCCTGAAGGATCAGTTCGAGGTTGCTGATACGGTAGAACCGGTCCGGCGACGCGACAGCCATGAACAGGAAAATGGCCGCAATCATCGCCATCGGGGCAATGACCGCCATATAGGGTTCAAGTCGTTCGCTCAGAGGTGGCTTGTACTCTGTATCAATGGTCGTGGTGGTCATGCGGCGTCCTCCTTGGCACCAACGATCATGCCCAGTACCTCTTGGGTTGAGCTTTCGGCAGTGAGGGCAACACCCACACATTGGCCCCGACGCTGAACGTGCACCCGGTCTGCCACTTCGAACACATCATCCAGCGAGTGGCTGATCAGGATCACTGCAAGGCCCTGTGCCTTCAGCGACTGGATCAGTTTGAGGGTCCGCGCCGTTTCCTGTGGGCCCAACGCGGCGGTCGGTTCGTCCATCACCAGCACACGCAGGCCCTCATGATAGACTGCGCGCGCGATGGCGACGGCCTGTCGCTGCCCGCCTGACAAGCTTTCCGTCGGCGCATCCAGTGACTTCAACTTCACGCCAAGACGTTCCATCAACACCCGTTCGGTCTCTTCCCGCATGCGTTTGTTGTCGAGCATGGTGATGCCGAGAACCCTGGTGGTCAGTTCGTTGCCCAGAAACATGTTGGCCGCCGGGTCCAGATGGTCGGCCAGTGCGAGGGTCTGGTAAACCGCGTCAATCCCTGCGCGCGCGGCGTCCGCATGGTTCGAAAATTCGATCCGTTCACCGTCAAGAAAGATATCTCCCTCGGTCGGTTGATAGACACCGGTCAGCACCTTGATCAGTGTGGACTTGCCTGCGCCGTTATCGCCGACGATGGCCAGCACTTCGCCCGCATAGGCATCAAGATTGACGTTGGACAAGGCGGTGACGCCGCCAAATCGCTTGGTAATTCCGCGCATCTTTACAAGGGGTTCGCTCATCTTTGATCGTCCTTATGGTGTCATGCAGTCGCCCCGTCTGCCCCGACACTTGCGCGCCGAGGCAGTCCGGGAGGAGGCTTACTTGCCCCAAAGCGCAGTGTAGGCCGCGCGATATGGCGTGTCGGGATCGAACTGGTTGCTATCACCCAGCTTGGCCAGTCCTTCCTGAGTCACCAGCGCGGGCGAGGTGACATAACCTGAACAGGCCTCGCCCTGCACCGCGCGGTTCAATTCGTCGACCAATTGCCAGCCCTGAAGATTCAACGGTTCGGCCACGGTGATCGCCTGATACTGCGCGCTTCGGATACGCTGAAACGCGGCCTCTGATCCGTCACCTGCGGACCCTGCAAGCGGTGCCTGGTTCCCCTTGATCCCTGCCGAGGCGAGGGCAGGGCCCATGAAGTCGAAGTAGAGGTCGTTGATGGCCAAGGCATGGGTCCAGCTGGCTCCGTATTTCTGGAGCAGCGAGGTCGTGAGCGGACCCATCCGGCTGGATGTGTCGGCAATGGGCGTATCGACGTATTCGAGTACGGTGCCTCCCATCGCCTCGACCGTTTCCTTGATGCGGTCAGCCTTGTCTATGGCGATCTGATAGGTGCTGTCGGTAAAGATCACGACACCGATCTCGCCATCGCCGTCCTTGATGGCCCATTCGGCAGCCACTTCGGACACCTGCATCGCGTCCGTCGACACGTTGGCAAAGATACCACCCGGTGCGTCGCAGCCGATCTTGGGGCCAGAGTGCCATGCCACCATCGGGATGTCTGCCGCGACGACGCCTTCAAGAGCAGCCTGCTGTTCGACAGCGTCAAAGCCATTGATGATGATGCCGTCAGGTTGCAGCGCCATGGCCTGACCAATGGCGGCAGTCCGCCCTTGGATCGACCCACCCCCGTCAAGCACGCGCACGTCCCATCCGATCACGGCAGCAGCTTCTTCGACGCCGTTGGTGACACCGAGGATACCGCCGTTTTTCAAATCCCCGGCGAGGACCACGATTGACTTGCCTTCGGCAGCCTGGGGCCCGCTTGTCGGCCCATCAAAGGGCACTTCGGCAAGGCTTGGCACACCAAAACCTGCAATGACGCTGCCCACAAGCACAGTGTTCAGAAATGTTCTCTTTTTCATGTTGGTTCTCCCTTTGGAATTCTGTGTCTGAGTTCTACTTCTTGGCGCCCTTGCGGCGTTGTGCGTAACCCGCGATGCCGATGGCGATCAGCAGTGTGACCCCGTTGAACAGAGGCTCGACCCAGAACGATCCCCCGAATTGTTGAATGCCGGAAATGCCCACGGCCAGAATGGCGACCCCCACGATTGTGCCCCAGACGTTGACCCGACCTGGCTTGATCGTGGTGGAGCCAAGGAATGCACCCACAAGGGCGGGCAGCAGGAACTCAAGTCCGACCGACGCCTGACCGATCCGCAATTTCGAGGCGAGGATGACGCCGGCAAGGGCCGTGATCGTGCCTGAGCACAGGAAGGCACCGATCACGTATTTCCGCGTTGGGATGCCGTTGAGTTGCGCCGCCTTCTGGTTGGCTCCGATGGCGTAGAGGTAGCGGCCCACGGGCGTGTACTCCAGGACGATCCACATGATCACGGTGATGGTCAGCACGTAGAACCCGGTAATGGGCAAACCGCCGATGAACGTCCCGTTGATCGACAGGAACCCATCAGGAAGAACGCCAACCATCTGCCGTCCGCCCGTGTGCCATAGCGCAAGAGCGTAAAGCACGGTGCCGGTTCCGAGCGTGGCGATAAAGCTGTCGATTTTGGCGACTTCGACCAGCAGGCCGTTCAGGAACCCCGACACTGCACCAAGGATCAAGACTATGCCAACCGCGAGGGGCCATGGAAAGCCGTAGATCGTTTGCAAACTGATAGCGAGGATATGCCAAAGCACGATCCCGTAGCCGACCGTCAGGTCAATACGTCCGGCTGCCATGGGGATCATGGCTCCGAGTGACAGCAGTGCAATGATCGCCTTGTCCGACACAATCGCACGCAAGTTCAGCATGGTCGGAAAGGTGTTGGGCAGCAGGATGGAAAACAGCCCTATCAGAAAGACCGTCAGAATGACCAACCCGTACACCGGCAGGAACCGCGCCAGCCGCGCGCCAAGAGACAGGCCCTTGAGGTCAGCCTTGGTCGGCTCAAGTGCTCCGGACTCAAGCGATTGCATGGGTGGCCTCCTGTGAAACGATGTTGCCAGCCGAGGCCGATTGGATCAGGTTTTCGGTGCTCAGGCGCGTGCCACTCAACTCGTCGACGATGGCGCCTTGGCTGAACACGATGGCACGATGGCAAATGGTCGATATTTCTTCGAAATCAGTCGAGACGACGATGAGGCCGACACCCTCGGCAAGGGCGCGGTTGAGCAGGGCATAAATCTCGGCCTTGGCTCCCACATCGACGCCCGCAGTGGGGTCTTCGCAGATCAGCAGGGAGCGGTTCGTGGCGAGCCAGCGCCCGATGACCACCTTTTGCTGGTTTCCGCCCGACAGGGCCTCGATTGCAAGACTTGGGTCGTTGGGCGAAAGGCCAAGTTCGGCCCCGATAATGCTGGCTTGCCCCGCTTCGGTGTGCGGTGAAAGAATGTCGAGGATCTTGCGACCAAACCCTTGCGGATTGAGAAAGGTATTTTCGCGGATCGTCAGGTTCATTGCCACGGACTCTTCGGTGCGGTCTTTGGCCACCAGGCCAACCCCCCACGCCAGCGCCTTTTGCGGGTTGGAAAGATCAGGTGTCTGACCTTTCAGTGTCGCAGTGCCCTCAAACGGCACGAGGCCGAACAAGGCCCGGCTGATTGCTTCGTGACCGGCCCCGCGCAAGCCGACGAGACCGACAATTTCGTTCTCTGCCAGATCAAAGTTCAGCGGCCCTACACCTGCGACACGGAATCCGTCCAGATGGAGGATGGTGTCGCCCTTGGGCGCCGTGCTTTTCACTGTTTCGCGGGCTTTGCGGCCGACAATCTTCTGCACCAGTTCTTCCGGCGTTGTATGGGCGATGTCGCGGATGCCGACCATCATCCCGTCCCGCAGCACGGCCACCCGGTCAGCGACCTGAAAAATCTCGTCAAGGCGGTGGCTGACATAGATCATACCAACGCCCTGATCACGCAGCGGGCGCAGGGCCTTGAACAGGCGTTCGACTTCATCAGCGGGCAGAGATGCGGTGGGTTCGTCCAGCACAAGAAATTCACTGTCAACCGCAAGCGCACGCGCAATGGCGACCAGCGACTTTTCTGTCCGCGACAGTGCCTCGACCCGCGTTGTGGGATCAAAATCACAATCGACTTTTGCAAGAGCCTTGGCCGCGAACGCCTCGACCGATCCCCAGTTGATCAATCCGCCCCTGCGCGCAAAACCCAAGGCCAGCGCGATGTTTTCAGCCACTGTCATCCACTCGATCAACCCAAGGTCCTGATGGATAAAGGCCACCTTCTGGCGTTCTCCGAACCCGGCGGGGCTGTGTTGATAGGGTTCGCCATCAATCAGAACCCGTCCTGCGTCGGGGTGATGGATGCCCCCCAGCACTTTTATCAGCGTCGACTTGCCCGCGCCGTTCTCGCCAAGAAGCGCGACGACCTCGCCACGACCCACGGACAGGGACACGTCCTTGAGAGCGTAAGTGCCCCCGAAATGCTTTTCGATGCCGTCAAAGAACAGCCCCGATTGCAGGTTGTGCATGTCCCAGTCCTCCCGGTTACGGTTCAACCCTCCCGTTGAGTTACCCGTAACGTTCAGCTAGTGTTTGGCGAAGACCCCTGATGTGTCAAGAGATAAGTTACCGGTAACGTACTAGACGAGCATGGTTGAAAAATACAATAAAAACAATAAAGTAAGCTTGTCTCAAGTGGCTGGCGCGGCCGGTGTTTCAAAGATGACGGCAAGCCGGGTGATCCGTGGTGAGGGTGGCTATTCCGAAAAGACCCGCGATCTGGTGATGCAACAGGTGGACCGGCTGGGCTATTTGCCGAATCGTCTGGCCACGGTTTTCGCCGGCGACAAAAGTTCGACCTTTATAGGGGTTTCGATCCCGGATCTCGGCAATGAAGTCTTTGCCCACGTGCTCGAAGGGATTGATCACAAACTGGGTTCCTTTGGACACCAAACGGTTTTGGGACTGACTCAGCACACCGAAACGGCAGAAGAAGACTGGATCCGCACGGTCCTGTCCTGGCAGCCTGCCGGTTTGATCCTGACGGGGCGATTCCATTCACCACGTTCTATGGAGATGTTGCGTAATGCGAGCCTTCCCGTAGTCGAAATCTGGGATCTGAATTCCAGCCCGCTGGATATGAGCGTGGGAATCAACCATTTCGACGCAGGGTTTGATATGGGACGGTTTCTGGTTGGATGCGGCTATCGCAACATCGGCTATGTGGGCACATCCCACGACACGGCCAATGCGGCCACCACCCGACTGGCAGGCTTTGTCAAAGCGGTCACGGCGGGCGGCGGGGCTGTGACAAAACAGTTGTGCCTGCACGATACAGCCGCGTACTACCCGGGCTACTACGGAACCGAGCAACTGCTCACATCGACACCGACGCTCGACTGCATCTTTTTTCAGAACGACGCCATGGCCTTTGGGGGCATGCAGTTTTGCGCGGGCAAGGGGCTGGATGTTCCGGGCGACATCGGGATCGCCGGTTGGGGCGATCTGCCGATCGCCGCTGTACTTCCCAAGCGGCTGACGTCGATGCATGTGCCCCATCTGAAGCTGGGGCAGGCAGCTGCAGAGATGATGATGTCGCGTTTGTCAGGCGAACCCGTCCACCCGACGCGCGACATCGGGTTTCAGTTGATCCCCGGCAGTACGGTCAGGTCTCAGGGGTTGTCCTAACTCTTTGCATGTCAAAGGGTGGATTGACGGTGTTGCGCGCAAGAAGGACACACACGGCACGCGGTCAGGTAAAGTCCAAACAGATTCTCCCAAAAGGCCCGAAATCGGCGCGCAGAGTGCTTCCCGACCGCACCGCGACGGATTTGACCGGCGCGCCTGTGATGACGACATCCCCTGCCTTGAGGTGCCCGCCAAGGCCATCCAGATCGGGCAACCTGTTGGCCAACCATGCCAGTGGTGCCGCGGGATGCCCCATCACATCGCTTGCGGGGGCGGAAGCGCCCGCGCCGTCAACATCCATGCGCAGCATGACGCAGCTCAGATCAACGTCCCGCGGGGACAGCGCCACATCGCCCAGGATCACGAACCCCGCTCCAGCATTGTCGGCCAGACTGTCATTTGCCGCCGCGCGCATCGCGCCCACGCGGCTGTCGATCACTTCGATGGCGGCCCTGACGTGGTCGGTCGCCGCCAGTGCGTCTTCAAGCGTCACGCCAGGTCCCTCAATCGGTCTGGCCAGCACAAAGGCCAGTTCGGGTTCCGCGCGTGTGTCGGACAAGCCCGAAACGGGCACTGGTTGATCCGCGTTGTGAAAGGCGGTGTCGAGGAGGATGCCGAAATCGGGGCCGGTCATTCCATACATCTTTTGCATGGCCTCGGATGTGAACCCGATTTTATGGCCCCTCGGCGACGCCCCGTCTGCGATCAGCAGATCCACCAGTTTGCGCCGGATGCGATACGCATCCTCAAAAAGGAAATCGAGAGTTTCGGAGGGCGGATCGATTCCGTGACCACTTTGGATGGCTGCGTAAAGCCTACTGGCAATCTGCGTATGATCGCCGTCGCTGAGCTTCATTGAATCCCTCGTTTTCGGTTTTTTGAGAGCTTTTTGGGCAGGGCCGGGTCGACCCTATCCGTCCCGAAGTCATTTGCAATTCCATCCTTGTTGAAACGGCAACGGTGCGCTTACTCGTCTTGGGACGCCCATCGATTGGGCAGAACTGGAGTGTTCCATGAGCTTTCGTATGCCCGCCGAATGGGAACCGCACGCGCGCACGTTGATTGGCTGGCCGTGCCGTGTGTCATCCTGGGGCGATACGCTCGCGCAGGGTCGCGCCGAATTTGCTTCTGTATGCAATGCATTGGTGGATTTTGAGCCAGTAACACTTGTCTGCGCCAGCGATACAGACGCGGAGGACGCACGCGCACAGGTTTCTGAGCGTGTGGACATCATTGTGCGCCCGATGGATGGGTCTTGGTTGCGCGACAATGGACCGGTCTTTGTCAGCGACGGGACATCACTGGAGGCGCGGCATTTTCGGTTCAACGCGTGGGGTGAGCGACATGCGGACCGTGACAGGGATGCACGCCTCGGCGCGACGTTGGCAGGGGATGTGGGTGTTCCGGTACGTTTCGTGGATGTTGTGCTGGAGGGCGGGGCCGTCACTGTGGACGGTACAGGCACCATGATCGCGCCCGAGGGATGTGTCATGCACCCGACCCGCAACTGGTTCATTGATCGTGACACTGTCGAGGCTCGGATCAAGGACGCTTTGGGCCTCGACCGCCTGATCTGGCTGCCCGGAGGGCTCGCCGAAGATCAGTCCCGCGACCCCGAGCGGATGTATTACGGCACCGACGGGCATGCGGACCTGTTCATGTGCTTTGTCTCCCGGAACCGTGTACTGATGCTGTCGGTGCCGGGAGACGATCCGAACTTTGCCACCTTGCAGCGTTCCCGCGAGATCCTGGTGCAGGCAGGCATTGAGGTGGTGGATTTTCCTTACATGTCCGGGTTCGAGGTGGGCGGCCACTACTACATCGCGCCTTACATGAATTTCTATATCGCCAACGGATGCGTTCTGATGCCGCAGGCGGGTGTGGATCCGGAACAAGACGCGGCCGCGCGGGCGACCATTTCAGAACACTTCCCGGATCGTGAGGTTATTGCCCTCACAATGCGCGCAGGGCCGATGCAGGGCGGCGCAATTCATTGTTTGACACAACAGGTCCCGTCGGTCGGATAAACCGTTCGGGGGCGTCCCCCGTGTCACTCCTTGCGCGAAAGGATCACGTCAAATTCGACGTACAGGAACGGTTCTTTCACGCTGTCCGAGATGACCATGCCGTCAGGAAACTCCTCTGCGGGGCGTTCCTTGTATGTCATCACCAGATCCGACCGCACACCAAAGACGGTGTCTTCGTCAAGGTAGGGGTCATCGTCAGGGAAAATCTCGGTCACCAGCGGGCTGAACCCTTCGGCTTCAACGATATAGTGCAGGTGCGAGGGGCGCCATGGGTGGCGACCGCAGGCGTTCAGGATATCCCCGACGGGTCCGTCTGTGGGCACTGTGTATTCCACTGGTTTCACGGTGGTGAATGCGTACCGCCCATCTGCGCCCACGGTCTGCAAACCGTGGAAGGAATAGGTGTCCTGTGCGGCATCCTGGCTAGCGTACAGCCCGTTTGGAGCAGTTTGCCAGATGTCGATGGTTGCGCCTGGAATGGGATTGCCATCGGTGTCCTTGACAACACCTTCGGCCAGCAGAACGGGACCCCCAAAGTCGCGTTTCATATCGCCGCCAACGGGCAGCGGTGGAGCGCCGGACACGTGGAAAGGCCCCAGCACCGAAGAAGACGTCGCCTCGGGGTTGGAATGGAGCATGTCGACAAGGGAGGACAGGCCCAGGACGTCCGAGGTTAGAATGAACTCGTGGCGGTCCTCCGTCTCGATGGCTGCGCAACCCTCCAAAAACGCAATGCCTGCCCGCCATTCCTCGTGGGTCAGGTTTGTTTCTCGGGCAAAGTCATGCAGATGCGTGACCAGCGACCCCATGACTTCACGCATGCGGGGGTCCATCTTGTCCGACATGTAGCCTTTGAAGACGTCGGTGATGTTGTCTTTTGTGACGGTGCGCATGTCAGAACTCCTTAGATGAGGGCAAGGCTGAGGATCGGGAACTCGATCAGGATAAACAACACGATCAGCATCACGAATGCAAAGGGCAGGGCGCCCATGAACACATCCTTGAGGCTGATGCGATCGTCATTGATCGTCGATTTGATCACGAAACACGAGATGCCCAAAGGTGGGGTGAGCAGGCCGATTTCGGCCCCAACCACGGTAATGATTCCGAACCAGATCAGAGACATATCCAGCGCTTCGGCCAGTGGCAGAAACAGAGGCACGACGATCAGGATGATCGAGGCGGTGTCGAGCAGCGTGCCGAGGAACAGCATCAACAGAACATAAAGCAGCATGATCGCCCAGAACGAGGCCTCGCTGCCTGCCAGCAAGTCCTGAAGCTGGTTGGGCAGGCCTGCCAGCCCCAACATACGGCTGTAGATGGAGGCGGCGGTGATCAGGAACAGGATGGCAGCAGTGATGTGGCCGGTTTCCAGCAGCGCATCCCAGAAGGTGCGTGCATCCATGGACTTGCGCACCAGCGCGATGATGAGGGCAACCAGTGCGCCGGCGGCCCCAGCTTCCACAGCCGTAAGCCAGCCTGTATAGATGCCCCCCAACACGATGATGATCAGACCAACCGTTGGCAAAGTCTTTGATGCGATTTCGCCCGGGCTCATCCATTCGGTGTCCTGTACCACGCGCCCGCCGACAAAGCCGGGGGTGTAGCGCCCCATGACCCAGATCGCACCGACATAGGCCACAGCCAGCATGATGCCCGGGATCACCCCGGCAAGGAACATGTCGCCCACGGATTGTTCGGCCACAAAGGAATAGATGATCAGCATGGCGGAGGGCGGGATGATCATCCCCAGAACCGACGACCCGGCCACCACACCCACGGCAAAGCGCGGGTTGTAATCCTGCGCCATCATTTGCGGGACGGACACTTTGGTAAAGACTGATGCGGATGCGATGGAGGAGCCTGTCACGGCGGCAAAAACGGCGTTTGCCCCGACCGTCGCCATCCCGATCCCACCTTTCACTTTCCGAAACCGCATCGTCATGACTTCGTAAATGTCGCGCCCCAGCCCCGCCTTGCTGACTATGAGCCCCATGAAGGTAAACAGGGGAATGGTGGCGAAACTGTATTCCATCGCAGAGTCGCCCACGGCGATTTTCAGCAGGTTCAGCGCCAGCGTGAAATTGTCCCGCATCAGCCAGATCGACACGAACGACACCACACCCAAGGCAACGGGAATGTAGACGCCCGCGTAAATCAGAAAGACAATTGCAATGACCGAGATCAGGCCAATCTCGATCGGGGTCATGTGTGCGCCTCGTCCAGGTCGGGGCGATCCTTGGCCGAGATCACTTTGATCACAAAGATCAGGCAGGACAGTGCGGTGCCGACCGTGATCACCAGCTTGACGGGCCACCAGGGCAGCGTGAACAGGCCCGGCACACCAAAGAAATCCTGTGTTTCCCACATTTTCAGAAATTCGGGGAACGTGATGTACGCAATAAGGCCCATCAGAATGGCCGAAATCGCGTTGATGATCCGGCGCATGTTGGCGGCCACGCCCGGGCGCTTGGACCCGATCAGGCTCAAGAAACCGTCCGAGCGGGTCAGCCGATCCACCCGCACCACATCCGGCAGTTGCAGAAACACGATCAGAACGACGGAAAACTGCACCATTTCGTAGGTGCCCTTGAGCGGAGCATCAAAAAGCCCCCGCGCAATGACGTCGACGTTCAGGACCACCACCAGGGCCAGCACGACAAGTGTGCCAAGCGTGTTGGTGGTGATCGCAAGGGCGTTCGCGACCTTTGAGAGGCCCGCAAAAGCAGACTTGAGCATAAGGGAGCCCCTTTTCAGGTCGCAGTCGGCTTAGTTCGCTGTCCAGTCGCGCACGGGCGTAAAGCCCGCGTCTGTCAGCTTGCCCAGGTAGTTGGCCAGCATTTCGGTACCTGCCTCGCCGCGTTCATTGAGAGTTGCAGCCCATTCCTGCGCAACGTTTGGCATCGCGTTGGCCCAAGCTGCGCGGTCTTCGTCAGAAACCTCGATGATTGTCCCACCTTGTTCAACATAGGCGGCACGAGAGGCCTCGGCGCGGTCCATCGCAATGCCTGCGACGTGGTCACGATATCCGATCGCCGCGGCCTTCAGCGCCTCTTTGACCTCATCCGGCAGGTTGGACCAGTAATCCGCGTTTACCGTGATCGTTTTGGAGTTCACAGCACCCAGATCCACGCGCAACATGTAAGGAGCCACTTCGGCGATTTTGAAGGTCTTGGCCGCTTCCGGCCACAGCATCGCGCAGTCCACAAGGCCGGTTTGCACCATGTTGTAGAAGTCGGTCAAACCGCCGCGAACACCTGCGGCATCCTTGATCCCTTCAAGGTAACGCAGGTTCAGCCCGGCGCCGGCGATCTTCTTGCCTTCGAGATCGGATACCGACGACACCTCGGACGAGCAGAACACCTGATACGTGTCCAGGACCACGCCTGTGGCCAAATAGACCTGGTTTTGTGCGGCGAATTCGTTGTTCATCGCGGGATATTCACGGGCGATTTCATCAACCGCTTTGGCCACCGCGCGCGCATCCGAAGCGACAAAAGGGGTCGAGCCGGAGATACCTTGGCTGGGCAGCTTGGACGAGTGGAAAATCGTGGTCACGATGCCGATGTCGCCCAGACCCAGTTGCACACCTTCCAGCACGCCCTTGGGTTTAACGATGGAGCCGCCGTAGTTTTCCTGCCAGCTCATCTTGTATGCGCCGGTCTCTGCCAGCCGCTTGTCGACTTCAGGGATAAAGAAGTTGGTGAACTCCTTGACCCAAAGCGCGCGATCCGGATAGCCGTCGATCACAACCGCTGACACGGTTTCTTGTGCGGCGACGGGCAGTGCCGTCATTGCCGCCACTGTGGCCCCCATCAGGGTATTTTTTGTCCAGTTGATCATGTCTTCTCCTCCCAAAGAATGAGGCTGGTGCCTCGTTGGTTCTTGTTCAGGGCGTTTTCACCCAATTCACGGTCAGGTCCGTGCCCGCCGCCTCGAAAAGCTTCGAGATGGCGCAGTACTTGGCGGTCTCCTGACCGACAGTGTCCAGATCGGCCTGGCTGGCCGACGTGGTGCAGTTGACGGTCAGGGTGATGGCCGGAAACGGCACATCTATCTCTTCTTCCATCATAACGCCGCGACGGTCGAATTTCGCGGCTGCATCTATTGTGACGTCGCCCAGATCCACGCCGAGCCGCTTGGCATTCTTGTGGCCGATCACGTTTGTGCAGGCGATCAACGCCGTCATGGCCGTCTCCGTCGGGGAAGGGCCCATATTGGTGCCGCCGCGCTCGACCGGTTCGTCAATCACGACGTTCAGGTCGCGCACCGGTATCTCTGTTCGTGCGTGGGTCGGACAGGCCGCGGTCGTACGATATGTGACCACAGTTTTCATTTTCACAGCCATGGTAAATCCCCCCTCAGGCGTATGCGCAAACCTGGTCAAACTCGAAACGCGGCAGCTTTTGGAACAACGCGGTTTCGTCGGCATACCCAATGTTGCACAGAAAATTCGATTTCAGGGTGGTGCCCGCAAAAAACTCTTCGTCCACGATGGCGTTGGAAAAACCGGACATCGCCCCGACGTCCAGACCCACAGCGCGGGCCGCGATCATGAAATACGCGCCCTGCAAGGTTCCATTCCGATAGGCGGTGTCGGCCACGTATGCGTCCTTTCCATCAAACAGGTGGCGGCGGTCTTCGTGCGGGAACAACTCGGGCAGGTGGTGCCAGAAATCCATGTCGTAGGCGATGATTGCCGTCACTGGTGCGCCCATCATCTTGGCGACGTTTGCGGGTTTCAGCGATTTGGCCAACCGTTCCTTGCCCTCGGGCGATTTCACAAAGACAAAGCGTGCAGGCAGCGTATTCATCGAAGTCGCACCGTTGATGGTAATCTCAAAGATTTCTTCGAGTAGCCCATCGGGAACCGGTTTGTCCGTCCATTTGTAGTGAGACCGGGCGTCGCGCAGAATCAAATCGATTGCATCGTCCGAAAGACGTCCAATCCGGGCGCGCAGGTCGCGATGGTTTTCCTGAGCCTTGGCGCGCAATGCGTCCAATTCAGTCCCCGCAGGCGCGTTCATTCTGCGGCGACCCCGCGGGCAAAGTCAGCCTCGTCCATAATGGGGTTCGAACAAATTCCGATCCCTTCGATTTCAATGTCGACGACTTCGCCCGGAACCAGCCAGCGCGGGTTTGGTTTCTTGGCGTGACCGACGCCGGGAGGGGTGCCAAGGGCGATGTGATCGCCAGGTTCGAGAGTGGTGTATTCAGATATCGTGGCAATGGTCTTGGCCGCAGACCAGATCATGTTGCCGGTATTGGAGGATTGCAAAATTTCAGTCCCAACGCGGCTTTCGATTTTCAGGCCGCTCGCACCGACAGGCAGGTCGTCCGGCGTGACAACAAACGGGCCAATCGCCCCCGTCTGGTCAAAGTTCTTTCCCGGGGTCCATTGATGCGTCTTGCGCTGATAGTCGCGCACCGACCCGTCATTGAAGACCGTATAGCCAAATACATGATCCAGCGCGTCTTCTTCGGCGATATGGCGTCCACCTTTGCCGATGATCAGCATCAGTTCTGCTTCGTAGTCCAGTTGAACCGAGCAGGCTGGCCGTACCATTGGACTGCCTGCGGCCATGATCGAATTCCTTCCACGCATGAAAAGGGCAGGATACTCGGGAATTTCGTATCCGCCTTCCTTGATGTGGTCGGTGTAATTGAGGCCAAGGCAAATGATGGTGCCGGGTTGCGCGACGGGCAGGGCCGGAGTGATCGACGCCACTGGCACCGACGGCGCTCCAGCCATTTTGTCCGCCACTGATTCCGCGAGTGCAGGATCGTTGATTAGCCCCATCAAGTCGGTTCCGACGGCAGCGTCCAACGCCGTCAAATCAATGGCTTTTTCGCCCACCACACCGAAGACACCTGGCCCACGCGCCGTTGTCCCAACCATATATTTCATTGCAGCACATCCTTGTCAGTTTGGATTTTTCTGCCTATAATCACGCCGATTGTCAATGAATATCGATATTTTTTGACCCGATGGAGAATCAGCGATGAAATGGTCCGACTACAAACAACAGGCCAAAGCGCGCGGCGCGCTGGCGCTGGAACTCTATGTGGCACAAAGCGTTCCGGCCAAGGGGCCAGAGGACGT
>JBCBDZ010000011.1:0-35886 GCA_038529225.1 Pseudomonadota bacterium
TGAACCGGATGGTGACCCATCTTCTTCTCAATGACCATTTCGCGCTGGGATATGTCATCGGGTTTGCCGAACAGGCCAGCACGCGGGCGCGATACGAAAATGACCAACCCGACGGACTCGCCTATGTCTCAGGCGTCGTGAGCCACATGGTGGGCAATGAAAGCCTGGTGGCCACGTTTCTGTCTTTCGCGACCTCGCAAAAGAACGACCGCACCTTTCAGGGCGGCTACGAGGTAGGGATGGGCGATGTCAACGCGTGGTGCGCCAGCCGCGGCGCGCGCCGACCTAGCGGCTTGTTTGAATACCTCGCCCCGGCGGCATCGGCAGACCCGATGAACCACTTTGGAAGCGTCGAAGGCGCAGCCACTGGCACGCGCAGCACCTGACGCATAAGGCAGAGTTTGAAAATCAACACGTTTGGTCGCGCAGGCGCGTGCGGGCCAGGCATGGTTGCGTCTGCATCTGTGCAACCTCGCGCCAGCCGAACCTTTGCAGCGGTCGTCAACGCGTTGTGCGCACAAAGGCCGAACCCGCAGACGCGCGCGGGTCGTTGAAGGCCTGCATGCTTTGGCGATGGTGGCGGAGCAGTTCGGACAAAGTCCGAGCCCGAAGCCCGGCGCTACAGTAGCCGGCGGCAGTAGCGCATTTGAAGAAGTGGCGGAGGCTCAGGGATTCGAACCCTGGGGACGCTCTCACGCCCAACGGTTTTCAAGACCGCCGCATTCGACCACTCTGCCAAACCTCCGGTGGTCCTCCTTTAGGCACGCTTTTGCGATTCGGCAAATGCCCCACACCCTGTGGAAATTTGCCGATATCGCACGCGCGCGCTTTTCAGGACGGCATATTGACGCTATGCTGAGCCGAGAAACCCGCATGACGGGTAAAAATACGGCGTCGAAAACGGCGTCAGGTCACAACGTGGCCAGTCGAGGCAACAGCAGGCAAGGAATTGGTCCATGAGCAGACCCATCACGCGTTCCACTCTTCGCAGCGGTGCAGTATTAACCATGGCTTTGGCCTTTTTGGCAGGATGTGACGAAAGCGGTCAGTTTGTGGCGATGCAAGCCTTCAAACCCAACACCGAAACCGAAGGTGTGCCCGAACCCGGCGCGGCCATCAAAACGGTGGAACGCGATGTCGAGGCGCCCGACGTGTTCGCCGCCAATGAGGCCGGTCTTTGGGACGGACGTCCATCCCTTGGCGGGGTATGGGTTGCACATCCGGATGTCACCGACCCCGAGCGCGTGATCATCCGCAATGGCGAAAATGACAAGTTTGTGGTCGGCGCCCTGTTCCGCCGCGAACGCGATATTCCGGGTCCACGCCTTCAGATCAGCTCTGACGCCGCAGAAGCGCTTGGCATGCTGGCCGGCGCCCCGGCTGAATTGAACGTCACGGCCCTGCGCAAGGAAGAGGTTGCGCTGGAGCCCGAGATCGCGCCCATCGAGGCTGACGTTGTCGCTGCCCCGTCCGAGGTGATCGCAACGCCGCTTGATCCCATCCAGAGCGCCGCAGCGGCCATCGATGCGCCAAGTCCGGGGATTCAGCCAGCCGCCTCAGCGACGCCCGCGCCGACCCCCGTCGCCGCCACGGCACCCGCGGCCGCGCCGACACTGTCCTCCAACCTTGCCAAGCCGTTTATCCAGATCGGCATCTTCTCTGTCGAGGCCAACGCCACCCGCACGGCCAAACAGATGCGCAGCGCCGGCGTCATACCCACGGTCAAGACCTTCGAGCGCGATGGAAAATCCTTCTGGCGCGTTGTTGTCGGGCCAGCCGCCACATCCGGCGAACGCGCCGACCTTCTCAAAAAGGTCAAGACCGAAGGGTTCACTGACGCCTACGCCGTAAGCAACTAACCAAAGGGAGACGCGCCCCCGTGATCCGTATCCTTGCTGCCGCCGCCTTCGCGGTTTTCACCACTGCTTTGTCTGCCGCCGCCTTTGATACGCGCGCAACGTCAGCCTATGTGATTGACCACGGCACGGGCACAGTTCTTTTGAACAAGAACGCAGACGAACCCCTGCCCCCGGCTTCGATGTCCAAACTCATGACCCTCTACATGGCGTTCGAGGCGATCGAGCGCGGACAGTTGTCGATGACGGACGAATTGGTGACATCGGCCCACGCCAACAGTTTCGGTGGGTCGACCATGTTTCTGCGCACCGGCGAACGGGTCACGGTCGAAGACCTGATCCGGGGGATCATCGTGTTGTCCGGCAATGATGCCTGCGTGGTCATTGCCGAAGCCCTCAGTCCCGACGGCACAGAAGGCGGTTTTGCCCGCCTGATGACCCGGCGCGCGCAGGAAATGGGCATGACCAATTCGACATTTGCCAACTCCAGCGGATGGCCTGCCGCGGGACACCTGATGTCGATGCGCGATCTTGGGCTGCTGGCGCAGCGCCTACTGACCGATTTTCCCGAATATTATCCGATGTTCGCTGAAACGGAGTTCCTGTTTGACCCCGAAGAAGCCTCCAACCGCTTTAACCGCAATCCGCTGTTGAAACTCGGGATTGGTGCGGATGGCCTGAAAACCGGCCACACGCAAGAGGCCGGTTACGGCCTGACGGGTTCGGCCAAACAGGGGGACCGGCGCATTGTGTTTGTGCTGTCCGGACTGGAGTCCGTGGCCGCACGCGCGCAGGAATCCGAGGCCATCGTGAACTGGTCGTTCCGCCAGTTTGCCGAACGCACGCTGGCCACATCTGGACAGCGGCTGGCCGTAGCAGAGGTTTGGGAAGGGGCGGAGCCGCAAGTGGGCCTCGTTCCGTCCCAGGATGTCAGCGTGCTGTTGCCGGTGTTGAGCGCGGCAGCGCTGAGCGCCGAGGTCGTCTATACCGGCCCCGTACAGGCGCCGATCGCCGCCGGAACGCCTCTGGCGGAACTGGTGTTGCAGCCCGAGGGACTGCCCGAGGTCCGCATTGAACTCGTGGCCGAAACAGACGTCGCTCACGGCGGTTTTCTCGCCCGAGTTTCGACAGCGGCCCTGTCGCTGATCGACATGGTGCGCAGTGCGCCGACAGCGGAAGATGACGTGTGAGCGCCAGCGGGCACTTTATCAGCTTTGAAGGCATTGACGGCTCGGGCAAGTCGACACAGGCCCGTTTGCTTGCACAGCATTTGCGCACCAGAGGCCATGATGTGGTCCTGACACGAGAGCCAGGGGGCAGCCCGGGCGCTGAAGAAATCCGCGCCCTCGTTCTGCAGGGGGATCCGGACCGCTGGTCCGCCGAAACCGAGCTTTTGCTGTTCACAGCCGCACGGCGCGATCACATGGAGCGGTTGATCTCACCGGCCCTTGCCGCAGGGAACATCGTGATCTGCGACCGCTTTGCCGACAGCACGCGCATGTATCAGGGGCTCAGCCGGGGCGATCTGCGCGCATCGGTCGATGTGCTGCACACATTGATGATCGGGCGCGAACCTGACTTGACGATCCTCATCGACATGGACCCGGCCGAGGGGTTGGCACGTGCCAAAGGGCGCCAGGGTCACGAGGAGCGGTTCGAGGATTTCGGAACCGACCTGCAAACCGCGATGCGCGCCGGTTTCCTTGCCCTGGCCGACGAATTTGCAGACCGCTTCCGCGTCATAGACGGGGCGCGCGCACCTGATGCCATCGCTCAGGACATTCACGCCGTCACCGACGCCTATCTCGCAGGTCAAGACACCCCGCCATCTTCTCTGTTTTAAAAAAATCCCGGGGGGGGCGCGTCAGCGACGGGGGCAGCGCCCCCAACAAAGGGCGCAAGCCCATTTCCCCTGCCCCGCACCAGTGCTACATCGCGAGACATGGTTGACGAAGCATCCGATCCCACCCGCGTCCCCGGCGCACCGCACCCGCGCGAAACGGTCGAAATCATCGGTCAGGATGCGGCGCAGGCGACCTTTCTGGATGCTTTCACGGCGGGGCGGCTGCACCATGCGTGGCTGATCACCGGTCCGCGCGGGGTGGGCAAGGCAACACTCGCCTGGCGCATCGCACGGTTTTTGCTGGCCACGCCCGACCCGGACCCGGACGACATGTTCGGCGCTCCTGTCCCGGCCAGCCTCTCGGTCTCCCCTGACCACCCCGTGTCCCGGCGGATCGCTGCGGGGTCCGAACCCGGCCTCAAATCGGTACACCGCAGCGAGAACGAAAAGACAAAACGGCTGCGCGACCAGATCGTGGTGGATGATATCCGCGCACTGGCGAGCTTTTTTCAACTGTCAGCCGCCGATGGCGGACGGCGCGTGGTGATCATCGACGCCGCAGACGACATGAATGTCAACGCGGCCAACGCGCTTCTGAAAATGCTTGAAGAGCCGCCCGCGCGCACCACGCTGCTGCTGATCTGCCATCAACCCAGCCGCCTGCTTCCGACGATCCGATCCCGTTGCCGCACCTTGCGCCTTGGTCCGCTGGACGGGGATCAGATGGCCGAGGCCATGGCACAGGCAGGCGTTGATCCCGGCGCGGATGGCCCCGCCCTTGCCGAACTGAGTGCCGGGTCGGTGGGTGATGCGCTCAGGCTTGCCCTGCTGGATGGTCTGAAGCTTTACGCGGACCTCATCACCCTGATGCGCACGATGCCGAACCTTGACCGCGCCCGAGCCCTCGCGCTCGCGGACACGGCAGGAGCGCGTGGCGGCGAAGCAAAGCTTGACCTGCTCTACACGCTTATCGATATCGCGCTGTCGCGCCTTGCGCGGACCGGCGCGGGGCACGCTCCGGCCGTCGAAGCCGCGCCCAATGAGGCAGAGACATTTGCGCGCCTTTGTGCACATCCCACACAGGCCCGCGCATGGGCCGACACGGCGCAAATGACACTGGAGCGCGCGCGCCATGGGCGGGCCGTGAACCTTGACCCCGGCGCGCTTGTGCTTGACACCCTTTTCAAACTCTCCGCGACGGCCACACCCAGATGACCCCACACATTACCGACAGCCATTGCCACCTCGATTTCCCCGATTTCGAAGGGCAGCTTGACCAGATCGTCCGAAACGCAGCCGAAGCCGGTGTGCACCGCATGGTGACCATCTGCACGCGCTTGCGCAACGAACCCGGCGTGCGCGCCATCGCCGAAGCACACGGCCCTGTCTTCTATGCTGCCGGCACCCATCCCATGAGCGCAGCAGATGAACCTCTGGCCACCACAGACACCCTTATTGCATTGGCAAAACACCCCAAGTTCGTCGGCATTGGAGAGACCGGGCTTGACTACCACTACACCTCTGAAAGCGCTGATATTCAGAAGAAATCCCTGCGCATCCATATCGATGCCGCGCGCGAAACCGGCCTGCCCCTGATCATTCACGCCCGTGCTGCGGACGACGACATGGCGCGCATCCTGACCGAAGAACACCGCGCCGGAGCTTACAGGTGCGTCATGCATTGCTTTTCCTCAGGCGCCGCGTTGGCTGAGGCGGCTCTGGACCTTGGCTTCTACCTCTCCATGTCTGGCATCGCGACCTTTCCAAAGTCTCAGGAGGTACGCGATATCTTTGCGACCGCCCCAATGGACCGGATTCTGGTGGAAACCGACGCCCCCTACCTTGCCCCGCCTCCACACCGGGGCAAGCGCAACGAACCCGCCTACACCGCCCATACCGCGCGCAAAGGGGCTGAGATCTTTGGCATGGACTACGCCGCGTTCGCGGCCCAAACCGAAAAGAACTTCGACCGCTTGTTCTCCAAGGCAGCACAGGCCACAGTCCCGACATGAGCGACCAACTGACGTTTACAATTCTTGGCTGCGGCTCCTCTGGCGGAGTGCCGCGACTGGGCGGGCACTGGGGTGCATGCGACCCGGACAATCCCAGGAACAGACGTCAACGCTGTTCGCTGCTGGTCGAACGGCATGGGGAGAACGGGACCACGTCGGTGCTGATCGACACCTCACCGGACGTGCGAAACCAATTGCTGACCGCTGGTGTCGGGCGGCTGGACGGCGTGATATTCACCCACGCCCATGCAGACCACGTGCACGGGATCGACGATCTGCGCATGATCGTGTTCAACATGCGCGCCCGTCTGCAAGTCTGGGCGGATGGCGCAACACAAGACGCACTGTTGTCACGCTTTGGCTACGTCTTTGTCCAGCCCAAGGGATCGCCCTACCCGCCGATCCTTGACCTCAATACGCTGAACGGCGCAACGACAATCGACGGACCCGGCGGACCGATCACCTTCGATCCGTTCGAAGTCGGCCACGGCAGCATCGACGCCCTCGGCTTTCGCATCGCAAGTCTCGCCTATCTTCCGGATGTGGCGGAAATCCCCGATGCCGCCTGGGGCGCACTCAAAGACCTCGATATCTGGATCGTGGATGCGCTGCGGCGCGAGCCGCATCCGACGCACAGCCACCTGGCCAATACGCTGGAGTGGATCGAACAGGTGGCACCCAAACGGGCGATCCTGACCAACATGCACATCGATCTGGACTACGACACCGTCCTTGCAGAAACCGCTGATCACATTGAACCCGCCTATGACGGGATGACACTCACCCTGCCCGCGCCCTGATCCACCTTCATCTTGCCAGATAAACTTCCGCCGGAGGCTCCCGCACTCTCGGCCCACACCAAGGCCTGAACATGCAAGCCCTCCTTGACGTCATCCTTCCGGTCTTTCTGGTGATCGGGTTCGGCTATGTTGCCGTCTGGCGGGGTTTCTTTCCGGCCTCCGGTGTTGATGCGCTGATGAAGTTTGCCCAGAATTTCGCCATCCCCTGCCTGCTGTTCTCTGCCATCGCCAATCTGGATCTGTCCGTCAGCCTCAATCCCGGCCTGCTGATCAGCTTTTATGTCGGGGCTGCGGTTGGATTTCTGGTTGGCCTTTTGGGCGCACGCTACCTGTTTCAGCGGGACTGGGAGGATTGCGTGGCCATCGCCTTTTGCTGCCTGTTTTCGAATTCTGTCCTGCTTGGGCTTGCGATCAACGAACGTGCTTACGGGGCCGACGCGCTGCAGGGCGCGTTCTCGATCATCGCGTTCCATTCGCCCTTTTGCTACGGGGTCGGCATCATCGCGATGGAGATTGCGCGCAATCGCGGACAGTCGCCGTGGCTGATGACGCGCGGCGTGGCGCGGGCGATGTTCCGCAACGTGCTGGTCTTGTCGATCGCGGCCGGGTTCGTGGTGAACCTCACTGGCGTGGTGTTGCCTGGCGTGATCCTTGACGGGTTGGACCTGGTGATCCGTGCGGCCCTGCCTACCGCCCTCTTTGCCCTAGGCGGCGTACTGATCCAGTACAAACCCGAAGGGGACGCCCGCGTGATCGCGATGATCTGCGCCGTTTCCCTTCTGGTGCACCCGGCCATCACGTGGGCCATCGGAACCGCATTGTCCGTGCCCTCGGGCATCTTCAAGACAGGTGTGTTGACGGCGGCCATGGCGCCGGGAATCAACGGCTACATCTTTGCCAACATGTATGGTCGTGCCCGCCGTGTGGCCGCCTCGTCCGTGCTGGTTGCAACAGGGGCCTCGGTCATCACGGCGTGGATGTGGCTGGTTGTTCTGGGATAGCCGCGTTACGGCCCAGTTGCGCATTAAGCGCGCCGCCCAGCAAGACCAGATAGGCGCTGATGAACAGCCACATCAGCATGACGATCACAGCCCCGATCGAGCCGTAGACTTCGTTATAGGTGCCAAAATTGCGCAGGTAGATCGAAAACCCGACCGACGCCGCAACCCAGCCCACGGTGGCAAAAACCGCGCCCGGTGACATCAGGTGAAGGTGACGGCCCTCAAGGTTGGGCCCCAGCCGGTAAATCAGTGCAAATCCCATGAGCAGCACCCCAACACCCACAATCCATCGCGCAACATCGATCCCGAACCCGGTCCAGGGTCCCAAGGGCACAAAGGCAAGGATCAGCGGCAGGATCACGATGCACGCCATTGCAACCAGCACGACGCCAATCAGGCTCGCCGTCAGCAACAGCGCCCGCAGGTATTGGGACAGACCCGAACGGTTGGGCGCGTCATATATCGCATTGAGCCCACGCATCAGCGCTGCCACGCCCGCCCGCGCAGACCAGAACGCAAACCCGAAGGACAGGATCGACGCCCAGCCCAGTGTCAGCCCGTCGGTGGTGGACAGTTTGCTCAACTGCCCGGCCAGCAGGCGGTACACATCCCCCGGAATGACGGCCTGAAACTCCTCCAGCTGCGCCAGCGCCAACGCCGGATCGCCGACAAGCCCCCAAAGCGCGATGGTCGCCGCCAACCCCGGAAACACTGCAAGGATTGCGTAAAACGCTACGCCCGCTGCAATCAGCCCAAGGTTCTTTTCGTTCATCAGGCGCATCACGTGGCGCCCGACGCGCCACCACAAGGCAGCAGGCTGGGCCGCGCGGGTCGCCAAGGCAGGTTTGTTCATCGTTTGGCCATTGCCCCTGATTGGATGGGGATCATGTTAGCCCCTGCATGGCGCAGCGCAACGCCATGGTTGCAAAATCACTGACAATCCCCGGTCCGCGGCCCCTGCCCATCACCACCGCGACCACCGCGACCACCGCGCGCGCGTGCCCTGACTTTATGCAGTCCGGCAACCCCGGCGTTGATTAGCCTGTCCCAAAGCAGGTGTTGGGAAGAGCATCCTTTACCCTGACCGTTTTTGCCATCAACATCCCCCCCGACGCGGCACTGTCCTGTGCAAGTTCGGCCAACCGGCAAAGGGGCGACGGGGCAAAACGCGATCGCAGGGCCGGTCAGGGGACACCATCGATGAAAGATGCCGTAGACGAATTGCGCGACAACGTATCTGTTCCGTTTGAACGTGCGCGGGCCATGCCGCCGTCGGTCTACACGTCCGAGGCCTTCATGCAGCGCGAACTCAGCGACATCTTTGCCAAGGACTGGTTCTGCGTTGGACGTGCTTCGGCATTGGCGGAACAGGGCGACTACGTGACGCTGGAACTGGCCGGGCAACCGATCATCGTCTTGCGCGACGGGCATGGGGCGCTCAAGGCGATGTCCAATGTGTGCCGCCACCGTATGTCCACCCTGCTGGAAGGGCGCGGCAACGCCCGCAGCATCGTGTGCCCCTATCACGCGTGGACCTACAATCTGGACGGATCTTTGCGCGGCGCGCCAGCGATGACGCAGAACGAGGGCTTTTGCAAAACCGACTACGCCCTTCCGGGTATCCGGTGCGAAGAGTGGCTGGGCTGGGTCTTTGTCACCCTCAACGCCGATGCAGCCCCGGTGTCCGATCAACTCGCCTCGCTGGCGGAGATGATCGAAGACTACAACATGGAAAACTATACCGAGACCTTCTTTGAAACCCATATCTGGGACACGAACTGGAAGGTTCTGGCCGAAAATTTCATGGAGAGTTATCACCTGCCGGTTTGCCATGCCGGCACAATCGGAGGGCTGTCAAAACTCGAAGAAATGGTCTGCCCGCCCGGAGAGGACGCGTTCAACTATCACACCATCCTCAAGGACGAATCCTTGCGGATCGCGCTGGCCCATCCCGACAACACCCGCATGGTCGGGGATCGGCGGCGCATGACCTACCTGATCGCCATCTACCCCAGCCTGATGATCACGCTCACCCCGGGATACTTCTGGTACCTGTCCCTGCACCCGCACGGGGTCGGACAGGTCAAGATCGGTTTTGGGGGCGGCATGTCCAACGACTATGCCAATGACCCGGACGCGCAGGCCAATTTTGTGCAACTCAAGACCCTGCTGGACGAGGTAAACATCGAAGACAAGGGCTGTACCGAAAAAGTCTATCGCGGCTTGTCATCAAACGCCGCGTCTGCCGGGCATCTGTCTCATCTGGAACGGCCCAACTACGACTTTGCCCAGTACATCAACGCGCGCATGGCGCAGGCTCAAGGATAGGATCAGACCCTTGGCGCACACCCGCATCCGCCCGTTCAACACCAAGGATACCTATCCCGAACAGAACCTCGACAACGATCTGGCGCAGGCCGTGGTGACCACGGGCGGGCGGATCGTCTGGCTGCGCGGGCAGTGTCCCCAAAACCTCGACGACGCCAAGAACATCGACAGCCATGACCCCGTCGAACAGACCCACAAGGTGATGCAAAACATCAAGCAGTTGATCGAAGAGGCAGGCGGGGAGATGGCCCATCTGGTCAAGGTTGTCGTCTACATCACCGATGTGCGTCACAGGGAGGCCGTCTATCGCACCATGGGTGAGTACATCAAAGGGGTGCACCCCGTCTCAACCGGTCTGGTGGTTCAGGCGTTGGCCCGTCCTGAATGGCTGGTCGAGATCGACGGCACGGCGGTGATCCCGGAATGACGTTCTCGCTGGTTGCCCGCTGCGCCGAAACCGGCATGTTCGGCATTGCGATTTCGTCATCCTCGCCAGCGGTGGCGGCACGCTGCGCGTACACGCGGGCGGGCGTCGGTGCCGTGGCCAGCCAGAACATCACCGACCCGCGGCTGGGCCCTTTGGCCTTGGACGCAATGCAGGCCGGCCAAAGCGCTGAAGACGCGATTGCGCAGGTGCGCGATCAGGGTGACTTTGTCGCGTACCGTCAGGTGCTGGCCATCGACGCCCAAGGGCGCACGGGAATCCATTCCGGCCCAAACTCCTTGGGTGTCTGGACGGATGCGGCAGGACTGGACGTTATCTCGGCCGGCAACCTGCTGGCCAATGACACCGTGCCGCAAGCCATCGTCGACGGGTTCGAAAAGGCGAAGGGCCACATAGGCGACCGTCTGATCGCGGCATTGCGCGCAGGTCTTGCTGCAGGCGGCGAAGCAGGGCCGGTGCACTCGGCAGGCCTGCAAATCTGCGACCGCGTGGCCTGGCCCGTGGCCGATCTGCGCTGCGACTGGACCATGGACTGCCCGATCGAGGCCGTCGCTACCGCGTGGGATGTCTACAAACCGCAATTGGACGCTTATGTGCAACGCGCCCTCGATCCGCGCGAGGCACCTTCATACGGAGTGCCCGGAGATGCTTGATAAACCGGCTCGCGCAGACAGCCTGATGACCCTGCGCGCGCAACTGGCAGAGTGTGCCGCCGCTCCGCAGGATGCACCACGCGGCCTGCCCGGACGCGCCTATACCGACCCCGCCCTGTTCCAGCATGAATGTGACACAGTCTTGCGCACAGGGTGGCATTGCGTGGGGCGGGTCGATGAATTGCAACAGACCGGCGACTACCTGACCCTCAATCTCTTGGGCGAGCCCCTGTTGATCGTCCGGGACGAGGACGGGATCAAAGCCCTGTCAAACGTGTGCCGCCATCGCGGCATGCCGCTGGCAGACGGCAGCGGAAACGCGAACCGGTTCGTTTGTCGTTATCACGCATGGACATACGGCACCGACGGGCAGCTTTTGCGCGCACCACGCATGAAAAACGCCGGCTTTGATCCCAAGACCTGCAAGCTGGGCTCGTTTCCTTGCGCCGAACGGTTCGGCTTTATCTACGTGAACCTCGACAATGCGCCGGGCGATATCGATGCGGCGCTTGACGGCCTTGCAGACCTGATCGGCCAGTATCAGCCGCAGGACTACAGCATCGCCCATGTGGGCACCGAGGTCTGGCAGTGCAATTGGAAGGCCTTGGTGGAAAACTTTATGGAAGGCTACCACCTGTCGGTCGTCCATCCCCAGACGCTGCACGGCTACACACCCACAGGCCTCAGCAAAAAGGGGCCATCGGGTGCGGGGTTCACAAGCTACTTTGCGAATTACCCCGACAATATCCCGGGCCGGGGTGAAGGTGCTCCGGGACTGGAAAAAGAGGCGCTGCATCGCTCGACCCTCTTTGCCGCCTTCCCTTGTCAGGTCGTGAGTGTCGCCGCCTCCCTGCTTGTTTCGCTCAGTATTCGCCCCCTCACGCCAACCTCCATCGAGGTGCGGTGGACCATGTCCGTCTATGGCGACGCATTGGATGGCGACACGATCGATCAGCGGATTGCCCTTTGGGAAGATGTCAATCGCGAAGACCGGGAAAAGCTGGAAGCGATGCAAACCGCCCTCGGCTCGATCCATGCAACAGGCGGGCCTTTGGCAGGCCCCGACTACGAGGGCACGGTGCATGATTTCCTGCTCTGGCTGGCCCGGCAGGATGCGCAAACCCCTTGATGGCGCTTGATCTATCCGGACAGTTGCGCATTGTTCTGTGATGCCGTTGCGGTTCACATTCAGACAGTTGGAATACCTCGTAGCGGTCGGCGATGAAGGAACTATCGCCATGGCCGCACAGAGGCTGAACGTGTCCTCCCCGTCGATCTCGACTGCGATCAACCAGCTTGAGGGGCATTTCGGCATCCAGCTGTTCGTGCGCCGGCATGCCCAAGGTCTGTCACTGACGCCCGGCGGACGGCGGGTCTATAACGAGGCCAAGCGGATCATCGGCGATGCCGCAGCCCTCAACGATCTGGCCAATGACATCATTGATCTGCCACGCGGTCCGATCTCGATCGGCGCGTTGTCGACCATCGCGCCGGTGGTCAGTGCCCGTTTCCGCAAGTCATTCGAGGATGCGTTTCCTGACGCTCAGGTGACCTTGCATATGGGCGATCAGGTCGCGTTGTTTCGGATGCTGGGGCGGGCCGAAATTGATGTGGCGATCACCTACGACATGCAACTGCCGGTCGACATTGATTTCCATCCCCTGACCTCACTGGCGCCCAAGGTCATGCTGCCCATCAACCATCCCATGGCCGGACAAACGGACATCTCTCTGAAGGCATTGGAACCTGAACCGATGGTCCTGCTCGATCTGCCACTGAGCCGGGATTACTTTCTGTCCACTTTCCAAATGGCCGACACCCAGCCCAACATCGCCGAACGGGCCACTGACCTTGCGCTGGTCCGGTCACTGGTCGCACATGGCTATGGCTACAGTCTGGTCAACATCGGTACAGAACACACCCTGTCGCCCGAAGGGATCGAACTGGCGTTCAGACCCGTGCGCGAGCCCGTCAAACCGCTGATGCTGGGCCTGGCCACAATGCGTGCCGATCAACGCTCTGCCATTGTGGCCGCGTTTTTTGATCACGTGGCAGGAATTGATTTGACCCCGTAGGCGCGTTCAAAGCCCGACCACCAGCCGCTGCAGCAGCGCATCCATCATTGCATCACAGGCCTCAAGCTGCGCGACGCTGACATACTCATCCGGCTTGTGCCCTTGCGCCATGGACCCCGGCCCGCACACCACCGTCGGCACATCCAAGCGCGAGGAAAACAGCCCCCCTTCCGTACCAAAGGCCACCTTCAGAGTCGCGTCATGCCCACTGAGTCCCTGCACCAGATGCACCACCTCACTGTCCGGATCAGTGTCCAGCGGCGGGTAGGTGTTTGTCACCTCGATCGAGATGTCAGCCCGCGGGAAATCTTTCCGCAAATTCCGCACGTAGCGTTCTGCGTGGTGCTGAATTTGCGCCAGAAGCCCTTGGGGATCATCTTCATGCAGGTTCCTGATCTCAAACAGGAACTCAGACCTGTTGGGCACGATATTCAGGGCTGTACCGCCTTTGATCAGGCCCACATGCAATGTCGTGTAGGGCACGTCATAGGCTGCGTCCCGCGCGCCTGTCGCGGCAAGTTTTTCATGAATCTCCCTGATGAAACCGATGATGTCACACGCCATGTGGATGGCGTTGAGCGCGTTAGGTGCAAGCGCGGAATGCCCTTCCTGTCCCGTCGCGACAAGGCGCGCGGCGGTCTTGCCCTTGTGCCCTGTTGCGACCTGCATCGATGTCGGCTCTCCCACAATGCAGAACCGGGGTCGGATTGGTGCCGCCGCCAGCATGTCGATGAGGGAACGTATCCCGACACACCCAATTTCTTCGTCATAAGAGAGCGCGAGGTGCAGTGGTGTTTTCAGGTCAAGCCGTGCCGCACGCAACGCCGCCGCCAGTGCACTGGCCACGAACCCTTTCATGTCGGCGCTTCCGCGCCCGAACAGCAGGCCGTCCCGCTCCGTCATCTCGAACGGCGGAACCGTCCAGTTTTGCCCAAGCACGGGCACCACATCGGTGTGCCCCGACAACAGCACACCGGGGCAGTCCAAGGGTCCGATCGTGGCGTACAGATTGGCCTTGTGACCGCTTTGATCCTTGAGGACCTCGACCTGAGCGCCAACGTCGCGCAACAGCGCCTCACAAAACCGGATCAGGTCCAGATTGGGGTCTGCACTGACGGTTGGAAACGCGATCAAGTGGCGCAATAGGTCAGTCGTTTGCATCACACGGCGACGTCCCTGCGATGTGAGGCAGCGATATGCTCTGCAAGGTGCTGTGCGTCCACCCAGACACCCCAGATGAACGATGATCCGCGCATCGACAGCCACGGCAGACCCAAAAAGTAGACCCCCGGTTCCGATGACACGCCCCGCACGTGTTGCGGCGCGCCATCGGCGTCAAAGGCATCCACCTTCAACCAGCTGAAATCCTGCGTGAATCCTGTCGCCCAGATGATCGTGCGTATCCCGGCCTTGGCAAGGTCTAGGTCCAGCACCGGATTGGTGACGCAGCCCGGATCCGGCCGCATGACGCGCGCCTCCGGATCAGGTGGCAGATCAAGACCCTCGCGCGCAACGTAATCATCCGCTTCGTCAAGGATCGACAGGTAATTGGCATCCCCTGCCGCAATGTTGTCGGCAAGATCGGGGGCAAACCGCATGACGCCATCCGTATAGTCACGGGTCATTCCCACCAGTGTCATGCCCTTGGCCGCAAATCGCCGGAAATCCACCGTCTGTCCACCATGGGCGCCGCTCACAGCAATAGTCACATGCTCGGCGCCGGCAGGGGGCAACTTCATCTCCCACTTGCCCAGAACCCCCAACCACCAGACAAAGTCGTGCCCGCGATAGCTGCGCGGCGGGCGATCGTGCGGGCCGACTGAGAGGTAGACATCACGCCCGGCGTCCAGCAGTTCCTCGGCGATCTGTGATCCCGACGATCCCGCCCCCACCACCAGAACGCCGCCAGCCTCCAGTTGCGATGGATTGCGGTAGGCGGTCGAGTGCATCTGCACAAGGCCCGCCTGTTCTGGCACAAGCGGCGGGATGGCCGGGTTCTGAAATGGCCCCGTGGCCGCCACGACGTTGCGGGCATGGATGGTTCCCCGAGACGTCTGCGCAACAAATCCGCGCCCATCAGACGTCCTTTCAACCGACGTCACCTCCACACCGCAGCGAATGGGAACGCGCATCTTTTCCACAAAGGCTTCGAAATAGGCGGCCATGGCGTGTTTGGTCGCAAAGTCATCCGGGCCGACACCGGGGATTTCCAAACTGGGAAAGCGGTCGTGCCACGCCGGACCGTTGGCAACCAGCGAATCCCATCGCGCACTGCGCCAGCGTTCGGCAATGCGATGACGCTCAAGAACAAGATGGTCGATCCCGTGCGTGCTGAGGTGTTCGCTCATTGCCAGACCGGCCTGTCCGCCCCCGACAATCAGAGTGTCTACTGTTTCATCCGTCATGCAATGTCCTTGAACGAGGTTCCAGCGCCCTATCCCACTACCTTAGTCCAAGAACGGCGCGCTCTCCTACTTCACATTGGCTAAGCACTGGTTTTGCAGGCGCTAAGACCGGGCTTGTTGGCGGGCTTGTGACCGTGTTTGGGGTCATGCGCGGCCAGTGATCGGATCGTTTGGGCCTTGGGCGGCCTCTTGCCCGACACAGGGCTGAAAAATCTGCGCGACCTTGCGGGAACCATGTGCGAAACCATCCAGACTGGACAGGCACGTGCGCAATCCGGCGTGCGCAGACCTTGACCATCAAAGTCATGGCAGCGGCGGATTCACGCGTTGATACTGGCGCCGCGTTAACCGGCCGTCGCGCACGAGAGATCATACATAACATATTGCAAACAGTAGGTTACAAGGGGTCAGCCGCTCGGAAGTCGTCGGCCTGATCGCCGCCCCCTGCCCTCGCTCGGCGCGCGTTCGGGCTGGCACAAATACTTGCTTAAAATGCAAACACGGCTATCGTTGCAGTATTGGTTTGCTTTTTGGCGCCAACCGCTGGCGCTCCAATACCAAAAATATAATGGGCAAAAAATGCCCGAAAACCAAACTGGAGGAGAAGAAATGTTCAAATTTGGGAGGGCGATTGCCCCATCGGCCTTGTCGCTTGTGATGATGGCAAGTGCTGCGGTTGCTGCGCCAGAGAAAGTGTCTGGCCCGGGCTTTGACGCCGGGTGTTTTGCGCCATGGAGCGACGACATCGGCTATTTTCAGTGGGACAAACGAGACGGCCCGCACAAGATTGCAATCGTGAACGGCTTTGTCGGGAACACGTGGCGCATCCAGATGATCCAGACGGCAAAGGCCTATGCCGCACAGCCTGACATCGCGGCCCAGATCGAAGAGTTCAAGGTCGTCTCCACCGGGACGGACGTGGCGGCGCAATTGGGTGCCATCGAGGATTTCATCAACCAGGGCTATGATGCCATCGTGACCATCGCGGTGTCCCCGGAAGGGTTTGATCGCGTCATCCGCCTTGCCGACCGCAATGACGTGGTGCTGGTCCCGTTTGACAACGTCCTTGACACCGACAAGGTGATGCAGGTCAACAAGGACCAGCTTGAAATGGGGCGCATGTACGGCCGTTGGCTGCTTGAGCAGTTCGGCGACAAGTCCGGCGGAAAAATCCTCGAAGTGCGCGGCTTGCCCGGCAACTCTGTGGACCGTGACCGCCACCTCGGGTTTCGCGAGATCATGACCGGGTCCGGTGGAAACTGGGACATTGTCGAAGTCGTCGGCAACTGGGACGACGGCACGGCACAAAAGGTGACGGCAGACGCCATCGCCGTGCATAGTGAATTTGACGGGGTCGTCGTGCAAGGCGGCACCACGGGTGCCGTCCGTGCGATGCTGGATGCCGGACACCCGATGGTCCCGCTTGCCGGCGAGGCCGAGAACGGGTTCCGCAAAATCCTTGCTGAGCAAGCCGACAACGGATTGAAGGCAATTTCCATCGGACAGTCGCCCGGTATGGTGTCGGTCGCCATGAAAGCCGCCCTTGCGGCACTTGATGGTCAGGTAATGCCCCAGCTTATTTCCATTCCGATCCCATCGACGCGGTATGACGAACTGGAAGCAGGCAAGAACTATTGGCCTGACCTGACCGACAACTTCTTTACCGTCAATGAGTTTCCGGCATGTGATGTGAACATCACCGCGCGGGAAATCATGACAAACGACGCTGAAAACCTCGAGTAACGTCACAAGACCGACGCCGCGCCATTTGGTCCGGCGTCACGGCTTTATCCTTATGAGTTGTTCGGGAAATCCATGTCGGCACCCCCTGAAGAACATGCGCAACCGCATGTCCAACTGAACGCGATCACCAAACGCTACGGCGGGGTGACTGCCCTTGATCGTGTTGATTTTGCCTGCGAACTGGGGTCAGTTCATGCTGTTCTTGGCGAGAACGGCGCTGGAAAATCGACGCTTATCAAGATTATATCCGGCGTTGTTCAACCAGACGAGGGCGAACTGCGTCTGGGCGGGAAACCGGTGAGTTTCTCGCACCCCGCAGCCGCAAATGCCAAAGGCATCGTGTGTATCTTCCAGGAGTTGTCTCTGCTCTCGGACCTGTCTGTTGCCGACAACATTTCCATCGCCGATCCGCCGCGCCGGTTCGGCCTGATCGACCGCAAGGCACAGCGCAAACGGGCCGAAGAGCTATTGGCGCGGATCGGCTGCGAAGATGTCAATCCCATGTCACGGGTCCGCGATTTGCCGTTGTCGCGCCGGCAGATGGTGGAGATTGCCAAGGCCTTGGCAAAAGACCCCAGCGTTCTCATTCTGGATGAGGCCACCTCGGCCCTTACAGCCGCGGATGTGGACACGGTGTTCGGGATCCTGCGCCGCCTGCGCGATGAGGGCATTTCGATTCTGACAATCTCTCACCGGATGCATGAAATCGAGGCCATTGCCGACAAGTGTTCGGTGTTTCGCAACGGGCAGCATATCGAGACCTTTCAGCAAGGCGCACGATCCGAAGGCGAGATCGTGCAAATGATGATTGGCAGAGAGATCACGGCGCATTTCCCACCCAAGCCTCCCCCGCCCGAAGCGGCAAAGCCGATGTTGGAGCTCAGGAACTATTCCTGGGAAGACAGGCTCAAATCCATTGATCTGAAGGTTGGTGCCGGTGAAATCGTCGGGCTGGGCGGGCTTGACGGGCAAGGCCAAAAGGAACTGTTGCTGGGCCTCTTTGGCGTACTCAGGGGCACAAGCGGGCAAGTGACCGTTCAGGGCACCGACGTTCAGATCAATTCTCCGCAAGACGCAAAGAAGGCCGGTATCGACCTTGCCCTGATCCCGGAAGACCGCAAGACCGAAGGTTTGATGCTGCCGATGTCCATTGCGGACAACCTCACGATTGCGTCGTTGAAACGGCTCTCTCGCGGCATGTTCGTTGATGCAAATGCCCTGACGGCCGCGGTCGAAGACGGCATCCAGCGGATGCAGATCAAAGTGGGGTCCGTGTCCGACGCGGTTTCGACCCTGTCGGGGGGCAATCAGCAAAAAGTGGTGATCGCCAAATGGTTGATGACTGACCCCAAGATCATCCTTCTGAACGATCCGACGCGGGGCATTGATGTCGGTACGAAGCAGGAAATCTACCGTCTGTTGCGCAGTCTGGCCGAGACCGGGGCGTCCATCGTCTACTACTCGACGGACTATGAAGAGTTGATCGGCTGCTGCGACAGGGTGGCTGTCATGTATGACGGCGAGATCGTGCGCGAATTGCAGGGTGACGAGATAAACGAGCGCAACATTATCGCATCCGCGCTCAAAATGGATGAGGCAGCCGAATGAATGACCTGAAAGTGCGGCTTTCGCAGAACGCCGCGTTGGTGACGGCCATCGTCGTCTTCATCCTGTTCTACGTGTTCTACAACATGAACCACCCGCGTGGATTTTCCGTTGCGGTGCTGATCCAGAATTCCAACGAAGTGTTCACCCTCGCCATGGTGGCCATGGCGCAGACCGTTCCGGTTTTGATGGGCGGGCTCGATTTGTCGGTGGGCGCGATCATGACTCTGGTCAACACAATCGCCAGCCACTTGCTGAACGGCAGCCCCATGCAGATCGCTTTCGGCATGGTGATCAGCCTTGCAGCGGGCGCGGCGTGCGGCTTTGTGAATGGGTGCATCGTTGTCTATGGGCGTATCCAGCCCATCATCGCCACACTTGCAACGGGCGCGATTTTCCTTGGCTTGGCCCTGTTTCTGCGCCCCTCGCCCGGTGGCAATGTGGATGATGACCTGTCCTGGGCGGCAACGAACGACCTTTACGAGATTGCGGCCACATATGGCCTTGCGCAGGATGGCGAGGCCGCGTGGTTTCAGCCGATTTCGTGGCTGCCCGTGCCTTTGGTCCTGCTGGTTTTGGTTGCGGTCCTGATCTGGCTGCCCTTTGCCCGCTCGCTGACCGGGCGCACGGTCTACGCAGTGGGATCAGGCGAAGGGGCGGCCTACATGTCCGGCCTGTCCATCGACCGCGCCAAGATCGCGGCCTTCACCCTTGGCGGGTTCTTTGCCGGCATTGGCGGGCTTTACCTGACCCTGCAAACCTCATCGGGCAACGCCGACATCCCCCAAGCCGGCGCCTACACGTTGAATTCCATCGCTGCGGTGGTGATCGGCGGGACCTCTCTGCTGGGTGGGGTCGGCACGGCCATCGGGTCGATCTTCGGCGCGCTGATCCTGCGCACAATTTCGTTCAACTTCCGGATCTTCGAGATTGATCCGCTGATGCAGCCCCTGTTCGAAGGAACGGTTCTGCTTGCCGCGGTCAGTCTGGGGGCGTTCCGGGTTCTGAGGGTCAAAAACACGCTGGAGCTGTTTCGATGACGTCCCTGCCCCAAGACCCACCGCCCTCGCGCCTGCGGCTGAGCGAAGACAACAAGCCCATTGTGATGTCCGCGGGTTTTATTGTCGTCATCCTTGCGGTGGGGACGGCGTACACGCTTTACACGCAGGGAACGGCGACTCTGCTGTCACCTGAATATCTGCTGCAACAACTGCAGGTGGGCGCGTTTCTCGGGATCGTGGCGGCGGGGATGATGCTGGTCATTCTGTTGGGCCATATTGACCTGTCCATCCCCTGGACCATTGCGGCAGGCGCCATGATGGCCACAACGGTCGGCGGACCGATGGCGATTCCGGTCGGGCTTGGCGTTGGGCTTTTGGTTGGACTGGTGAACGGGCTTGGGGTCGCTTACCTGCGGATACCGTCGATGATCTTTACGCTTGGGGTCAACGCGGTCATGCGGGGACTGATGGTGGCCCATACGGGTGGTTTTGCCCCGCAAACGGCCGCGACCGACCTGATGCAATACCTCGCCGTGGGCAAGATCCTCGGGATACCGGTTGCGTTGCTGGTGTGGGCGGCCGTGTCGATTGCCGTCATGTTGCTGCTGCAGCGCACTGCCGTGGGCAAAAGCATCTATGCGATCGGCAACAAAGAGGCTGCGGCCTACCTCGCCGGGGTTCCGACAAAGTGGGTCATCGTGTCCGCGTTTTGCCTGTGCGGCATGCTGGCGGGACTGTCGGGGACGCTGCTTGCCGGGTATTCCACCAAGGCCTATCAGGGTATGGGCGACGCCTATCTTCTGCCGGCAATTGCGGCCGTTGTCATTGGAGGGACACACATTCTGGGGGGCCGGGGGCGGTATCTGGGCACGCTGATCGGGGTCATCCTGATTGTTCTGCTCAACTCGGTCCTGTCGATCATGCAAATGCCCGAGTCAGGGCGTCAGATCATCTATGGCAGCGTGATCATCTTCATGCTGCTGGTCTATGGACGCGGGCGAAAGGTTACCAGCTAGGAGACGACGATGCTCACTGATGCTTTCGAAGTGATCGACAAAAGGTTCACGCAATATGCAATGGGCAATGTGCACCTCGAAACCCTCTACGCAGGCACACGTTGGGCAGAGGGGCCCGCGTATTTTGCCGCCGGAAAGTACCTGATCTGGTCCGACATCCCCAACGACCGCCTTCTGCGTTATGATGAAACCAATGGCGTCGTGTCGGAGTTTCTGAAACCTTGCCGCAATCACAACGGACATACCGTTGACCGCGAGGGCAGGCTTGTGTCCTGCGAACATCGCGGCCGCTGTGTCAGCCGTATCGAAGCAGACGGGTCCACGACCGTGCTGGCCGACAGCTATGAAGGCAAACGTTTGAATTCGCCCAACGACCTCGTTGTCAAATCGGACGGGTCCATCTGGTTCACCGACCCGACCTACGGCATTGACAGCGAATACGAAGGCGACAAGGCAGAACCCGAGATCGACGGGTCCTATGTCTACCGCATTGATCCTGAGAGCGGCGCGATCTCGGCCGTCATCACCGACATGATCAAACCAAACGGTCTGGCCTTTTCGCCCGATGAAAGCCTGCTTTACGTGGCCGATACCGGGGCGACCCACGTCGAAAACGGCCCCCGGCACATCAGGCGCTTTGCGCTACAGGACGGCGGGACCCTTTCAGGGGGCGAAGTGTTTGCAACCAGTGACAACGGGCTTTTTGACGGGTTTCGCGTGGACATGCACGGCAATATCTGGACCTCGGCCGGGGACGGCGTGCACTGCTACACCCCGGAAGGGGACCTGATCGGCAAGATCCTGACCGGCGAAGTCGTGGCCAACGTGGAATTCGGCGGCATCAAGCGCAATCGCCTATTTATCTGCGCCACAACCACGTTGCGGGCCGTCTACCTCAACACTCAGGCCGCATCGCGACCTTGAAAGGCAACCACAAACACCGGAGCGCAAGATGAAAACCGAAAGCTATACCTCAAAAGCCGAAGGCAATATCCCCAACAGCAGGTTCCCGCTTTTGATCCACCGGGGCGCCATCCCCGAAGGTGGCGTTGATGCGGTCAAGGCCCGGTTCCGCAAAAACGGTTGGGGCAACAACTGGGAATATCCCGGCATCTACGAATATGCCCATTTCCATTCAACATCGCACGAGTGTCTCGGCTGTGCATCAGGCTGGATGGAATTCAACCTGTCGGTGGAAGGGTGGACAAAAATACGCCTGAACATGGGCGACGTGATTGTCATGCCCGCCGGTGTCAGCCACGAAATGATCGGCTGTTCCGATGACATCATGATGTGCGGCGGATACGCAGGTGGACGCGATTGGGATAACATCCAGGAGGCCTATCTGACGCCCGAGCGCTACTATCTGGCCTGCAAACTCATCATGTCCCTGCCAATTCCAGACCGCGACCCGGTCACGGGCGAGGTCATGCATCAATGGCATGATGCACCATCGTCGGTAGACGGCGGTTGGAATGACTTTCGGGATGGGCTGGACGCCAGTTCCTGAGCCTCTGAACAGGCCACTCCGGTTGCCGCTGTCTGAAGCCCTTTGCGGCACGACAAAAGGCCATCCTGTGCACGTTGGTGCTGTTTCGGGACTGACAGCGGCCCTTGGTTTAAACCGGGATGGCGAAATCCGGACATCTCTGCCGTTTGCGGCATGCAGGACAGAGAGAACTGGACTGACGTCCGGGTGCGCCTGTTCGAACACGGGTCAGCCGCAGTTCACAGCCCTGCTGCGCTGTTACATACCTCGAAAGTGGTGTGCCTGCTTCGTCAAAGATCCGTCCCTATCAAAACCACGGCCGCGCGGTTCGACAAAGTGGGAATTGTGCCCTTGATCAGACAACTCCGGACTCTCAGGTTCTGGCGGTTTCAGCGAAACCACTGCCGCTTGCAGGTGTTCGGTACGCGGCCCTGACCTTTTCCACGAAAAGGCAGGCTGGTGCGGGTGAAGGGACTCGAACCCCCACGCCAAAGGCGCCAGAACCTAAATCTGGTGCGTCTACCAATTCCGCCACACCCGCATGGGCGTTGCC
Source organism: Pseudomonadota bacterium (assembly GCA_038529225.1). Classification (GTDB taxonomy): domain Bacteria; phylum Pseudomonadota; class Alphaproteobacteria; order Rhodobacterales; family Rhodobacteraceae; genus Tateyamaria. Next base: position 22,826 of record JBCBDZ010000011.1, read on the forward strand.
TTACCAAAGCCTGTCATCAGAGGCGAGAGGTATTCGCGCACCAGTGCCGCAGAAATTGTATGCCAGCGCGCGACATTTAAGAAATTTTGAAGTATCCAGAGCCTAACCTAGAGGCAGGTTGCAAAAAAGAGAGACGCCATGAAACCGAATACGGTCGGGCGCGAATTGAGCGGGCATGTGCCGCCGTTGCGCAAAGAAATTTCCCATGTCGGACTTGTGTCCGGAACAATCCTTTTGACAGCCGACGGCGAAATCCCGGTCGAATACCTGTCACCCGGGGACCGGATCGTAACCCGCAATGCCGGGCTTGTGCCCCTTGTGGCCATCCAGACCGTGCGCGTCAGCGAAGAGGCGGTCAAGATCGCCGCCGGATCACTGGGGGACATGAAACCCACCCATCACGCCATGGTGCCCGCAGCGCAAATGGTGCTGGTGCGGGACTGGCGCGCCCAGGCCCTGCGCGGTGCGACCCAGGCGGTAATGCCTGCGGGATGCCTGATCGACGATGAATACATCACCGCCCTCGGACTGCGCGACATGACGCTGGTGCGCCTTGGCTTTGCGGCACCTTACGTCGTTTACGCGGACGGTCTGGAACTGTCGGTCCCCGCCATGACGAGGGTGCGCGTCCCGGCCTAGGCCCCAAGGTCGCGCAACACCTGCGGCAGAACCTCTGGCAGGTCTTCGGCAATCAGACCGGGGCCAAAGGTGCGTGCGCATTCGACATGTAGCCAGGTCGCGGTTTGCGCGGCCACGAACGGATCAAACCCACGCGCCAGGAGGCCGGCTATGAAACCCGACAACACGTCCCCTGCCCCTGCAGTGGCAAGCCATGGCGCTGCGCGCTCATGCTGTGCCGTATGGCGCGCTGCACGTCCATCGGGATGCGCAATCACGGTTTGCGATCCTTTGAACAGCACGACTGCACCGCTGCGCACGGCTGCATCGCGCGTCGCGGCAACCTTGGAATAGGCCGGGCCTTTGCCCGTGGTGGGCGCGGTCAGCCGTTCGGCGACATCGGGAAAGAGCCGCGCGAATTCACCACCATGCGGGGTGAGGACGGCATTTTCGTTCAGCGCCGCCATCCGCGAAGGCTTTGTTGCGATCAGGGTCAGCGCATCCGCATCGAACACGACGCGGCGCGTAAGGCGGAGGTGTCCTCCGCCCAGCACCGCATCCACGATCGAGGCCGCATGATCTCCGAGCCCCAGACCAGGACCCAAACAGACCGCATTGATCCGCGCATCCTCAAACACCGCCTCCAAAGCCTTGGCATCCGCGACGCGCGTCAGCATCAGAGCGGTGATCTGCGCGGCCACCTCCATTTGGGCAGAAGGTGGCACGCCAAGGGTCACCAGTCCCGCTCCAATACGCAACGCACCGCGCGCCGCGAGACGGGCAGCCCCGGTGCGTCCCGGACCACCCGAAAGCACCAGTGCGTGGCCATGATCGAATTTGTGGCCTGACCTTTTGGCAAGCGCCGCCGCAAAGGCGCGACGCGGTGTGCCGACACTGCCGGCAGGAGCCTCCGGCGGAAGTTTATCTGGCAAGATGAAGGGATCGAGGCCGATATCCTTGACCACGACTTTACCGCTCGCACCATGGTCCAGTGCGTGCATCTTCTTTTTGGCATGAAACGTGACAGTCAAATCGGCGACGAAGCCTTGATTGCCAGCACCCAGTCGACCAGTTTCGCTCAGCCCGCTGGGAACATCGATAGAAACCAAATGCGGCCAATCCCACCTGTTTTCCCAGAAGTTGATCTGGGGCTCAATGCACCCCAGAACGGGCTCAAGACCACGTAACGGACGGTTCAAGCCAATTCCGAAAAGGGCGTCGATCAGCACTTTGGTTCGGCTTTTTCCAAAAGTCGCACCCCGAAATGCCTCTTCGTCGCGGTCCGTAATCGTCGGGAAGCCAAAGGAATGCACGGACCCGATGTCCAACCAGCGCCGGTGGTTCTTTTTGGCATCCGGCGGCAACGTGTCCGGGTCTCCATAGAGAAACACCTCCACATCCCACCCACGCTCTTTCAACACCCGCGCCACCACGAACCCGTCGCCACCATTGTTGCCCGGCCCGCACAGCACGACGGCACGATGCGCGACCATCGCCAGTTCCGGCCACTCGTCCAGCATCGCCTCGACCACGCCCACCCCAGCGCGCTCCATCAACTCCAACCCGGTGACGGCACCCGATTCAATCGCTGCGTGCTCTAGCTTTCGCATCTGAGCCGCTGTGAGCAGGTCTGTCATTGCAATGTCACCTCACGATTCACTTTCGCCTATTTCTTAATCGCTCCGCCCAACAAAAAAGCGGCGCTCAGATATTCCTGTGTACACATTGGCATATCTCGCTCCCTCCCATGGACGGCCCTCGGGACAGATGGTCCACCAAATTCCACATGATATGGCAATGGGAGGCCACCGCGTGAAAAAGATCGAAGCCATCATCAAGCCCTTCAAGCTTGATGAAGTCAAAGAGGCTCTGCAAGAGGTCGGCGTTCAGGGACTCTCTGTCATCGAAGTCAAAGGGTTTGGGCGCCAGAAAGGGCACACGGAACTGTACCGTGGTGCCGAATATGTGGTCGATTTCCTTCCCAAGGTGAAAGTCGAAGTGGTGCTGGATGATGATCAGGTCGATGCCGCCATCTCCGCCATCGTGGACGCCGCCAAGACCGAAAAGATCGGCGACGGCAAGATTTTCGTCACCCCTGTTGAACAGACCATCCGCATCCGCACCGGCGAAACCGGTTCGGACGCTCTCTAACTCTACTCTCAAGACAACAAGGATTTACCACACATGGCAAACCCCGTTCTCGACATGATCAAGGCAGAAGATGCCGAATACGTCGACATCCGTTTCACCGACCCGCGCGGCAAGCTGCAGCACGTGACCGTCATGGCCGATCAGGTCGATGAGGATTTCCTCGAAGAAGGCTTCATGTTTGACGGCTCGTCCATCGCGGGCTGGAAGTCGATCGAAGCCTCTGACATGAAATTGATGCCTGATCAGGACAGCGCCTATGTTGATCCGTTTTACGCGGAAAAGACAGTCTGCGTGCACTGCTCGATTGTCGAGCCCGATACAGGCGAAGCTTATGAGCGCGACCCGCGCGGCACGGCCGAGAAAGCCGAAGCCTACCTGAAGTCCAGCGGCATTGGCGATGTGGCCTATATGGGTCCGGAGGCCGAATTCTTCCTGTTTGACGATGTGCGTTTTTCCAACAGCATCAACAAGGTATCCTACGAAGTTGATGCAACAGACGCGTCCTGGAACACCGACACCGAATACGAGATGGGCAACATGGGCCACCGTCCCCGCGTCAAGGGCGGCTATTTCCCGGTCAACCCCACGGACGAATCCCAGGACCTGCGCTCCGAAATGCTGTCCACCATGAAGCGCCTCGGCATGAAGGTGGACAAGCATCACCACGAGGTGGCGTCCTGTCAGCACGAGTTGGGCCTGATCTTTGGGTCGGTCACCGCCCAAGGCGACGAACTGCAAAAATACAAATACGTCATCCACAACGTGGCCGCCGCCTATGGCAAATCGGCCACCTTCATGCCCAAGCCCATCGCCGGCGACAACGGCACCGGCATGCACGTGAACATGTCAATCTGGAAGGACGGCAAGCCGCTTTTTGCAGGCGACAAATACGCGGACCTGTCTGACGAGGCGCTGTGGTTCATCGGCGGCATCCTGAAGCATGCCAAGGCTCTCAACGCATTCACCAACCCATCGACGAACAGCTACAAACGGCTGATCCCGGGCTTTGAAGCGCCCGTTCTGCGCGCCTACTCGGCCCGCAACCGCTCGGGCTGTGTGCGGATCCCGTGGACGGACTCGCCCAAGGCCAAGCGCGTTGAGGCACGCTTCCCCGACCCATCCGCCAACCCCTACCTGTGCTTTGCCGCACTGCTGATGGCTGGCCTTGACGGGATCAAGAACAAGATCGATCCCGGTGAACCCTCCGACAAGGACCTTTACGACCTGCCACCAGAAGAGCTGGCCGGCATCCCGACGGTTTGCGGTTCCTTGCGCGAAGCGATGGAAGAGCTGGAAAAAGACATGGACTTCCTGCTGGCCGGTGACGTGTTCACCAAGGACCAGATCGAAGGCTATATCGAGCTCAAGATGGAAGAAATCACGACATACGAACACACACCCCACCCGGTGGAGTTCGGCATGTACTACAGCTGCTAACCTCCTCCCGGCAGCTGAACTTGAAGGGCGCCTCCCTCGGGGCGCCCTTTTTTTGTCACTGTATTTCAATCAAGTCGCCGTACTCGGCTGTCACAGGTCGCAACACGTTCCCTTGCCCTGGATCCTTGTAATGGCACCAAAACGTACATCGTTCGAAGATCGTCTTGCCCGCATTCAGGCCGACGCCTCGCGCCCGCCCGCGCCTGTTGTGCCCGCGCAAGAACGCGCAGACCGGCCGGCACTCACCCGGTCCTTGCGCATGCAACTGGCCAGCACGGGTGTCGGTCTTGCCCTCATGGCCGGAATGCTGGCCTATGTGTGGGACGACATCTCTATTCTGTTTCCCAAGCCTGTGGATGGGCGCAAAGTCAGCTATCTGGAACAGTCCTTGCGCGACAGCATGACCGACGAAGAGATCCGGAAGATGAACGAAGACCCGCGTCTGGACGGCATGACACAGATGCAAAAGATGATCATGAGCCACTGACCCGCCCGCGCCCTGGATCACGGACGGCTGTCACGGCACTTAGTGCTTTGGACTTTGCACCCTCGGGTTTATCATGGGGCCCGTTCTGGGTGGAGAGGGCACATGAGAACATCGCGTTTGATGAAACAGCTGATCGGAGCAGGTTTCGCCATGGGTCTGGCCAGTGCGGCCGGCGCAAACTGCGGGAACACTTCGGCCGGTTTTGAAGCCTGGAAGTCCGGTTTTGCCAAGGACGCAAAGCGCGCAGGGGTCAAGGCCCGCGGTCTGGATGCGCTCGCGCAGGCCCGCTACGCCCAAGGCACGATCAATGCCGACCGCAATCAGAAATCCTTTCGGTATTCCCTGTCCAAATTCATGCAAGTGCGCGGTGCCGACACGATTGTCGCGCAGGGGCGCAAGCGCAAGGCCCGCAGCCCCGAGTTTTACGCCGCCCTTGAACGACAATACGGCGTGCCCGCAGGCGTCATCATCGCAATTCACGGGATGGAGACGGCCTTTGGCGGCTTTATGGGCGACAGTGCGGTGGTGTCGGCCATCGTGACCCTGACCTATGACTGTCGCAGGTCCGAGTTTTTCAGACCCCACGCCATCGGCGCGCTGAAGCTGGTGGATCAGGGCGCGATCACCGGCGCGACCAAAGGGGCCAAGCATGGAGAGTTGGGTCACACCCAGTTCCTGCCGGGCAATGCGCTGGAATATGGCGTGGATGCAAATGGCGACGGTCGGGTGGATTTCTACAACCAGACGGACGCGCTGGCCTCTACGGCCAACTTCCTGCGCAAGAAGGGATGGAAACGGGGCAAAAGCTATCAGGAGGGCCAACCCAATTTCGCCGTGATCAAGCAATGGAACGCAGCGACCGTGTACCAGCAGGCCATAGCCATCATGGGCGCACGCATCGACGGCTAGGGCCGTGTTCCAACCCGCATCGGGAACCAAGCAAGACCCCGAAAGACGCTGGGCGCTGCGGGACCGCGCCTTTTTCGCCCATGGCGGATGCCACATCCTAGCGGGCGTTTACCTGACACACCTGCCACGTCCCAGGTTTCAGGCCGAACGCATCATTCCGGACGGCCCTTTCCCCGGCAACCATGTCTACGTGATCAACGGGCACATCACATTTGACGATCGCGGTTATGTTGAACGCGACCGCTTGCTTGCATGGTTCACAGCGCAATGGCGCGCACAAGTCTCCGGATGGTCCGGCAAAGTTCATGCCGTAGACTTGGATCTGCTCGATTCCGCCGCCCTCACTGCCCGCAAGATGCGCGGACCCGACCAGTACCTGTACAACCCCATCCCCAGGGCACGCGCGGTCCTTGCGCAAAAGCGGCACGCGACGGCCCCCAGCTTCTCTGTTTTAGAAAAATCCCGGGGGTGAGGGCCGGATGGCCCGAGGGGGCTGGCCCCCAACAGCGCTTGCCAGGAGCGCGCGCGTCCCTTAAGGCGCGCCATAGGGTTCAGGCCCCTGCCCTGCGCATTTGGTGAAGCCTGACAGTTCGATCCCTGATTGGTCGCAGCCCCGGCAATGCGCAGACCCGAACGGCACGTCTCGCGACCTCAGACAGGAGACGGATATGGATATCCCCCTACCCTCACGGGATGCGCTGAAAGCGCAAGCCAAACGATTGCGCGCCGGTTTGAACGACGCTGGCACGCCGTGCACGCACGCTCAGGCCCTCGAAGCCATCGCCCATCAATGGGGCGCACGTGACTGGAACACGCTCAGTGCCCGGGCCAAGGATGACCCCGAGCCGTGCTACCGCCCCGGACAGCGCATCAGCGGGCGTTACCTTGGGCAGCCATTTGTCGGGCAGATCAAAGCGGCGAGCCGCGTCGGCTCTGCGCGATACAGGCTGACCTTGCGGTTTGATCAGCGGATCGACGTGGTGCGTTCGGCCCTGTTCTCGTCTTGGCGCCAACAGGTGAACTGTGTGGTCGATGGCACCGGGCGCAGTCTGCGCAAAACCTCTGACGGCGTGCCCCACGTTGTCCTGAATAACGCATGGGCGGGCGGGTGAGGACTCAGCTCAAGTCTGGCACATCGGCGCGGGCCAACACGTAAGTGTGGATGGCAAAGACCACCGCATGGCTGCGCGGCAGGCGCAATAGCGTCTGCCGTTCAGTCCGATAGTAAGGGCCCTCTTTCTTGCCCGACCCTATCCGGCGCGGCTCGGATTCTGAGCGCGGCTGGTAGAGTTCGGGGTCCTGATACCAAAGCTGATTGAAGCGCCAGAGCGGGCGGCCGACCTGAATGCCGTCAAACAACCGCTGCACGCGGCGGGCCAGATCCTCCGTGTATTCCTTTACCGGGATGTGAATGTCTGTCAGCGGACGGCCCGCCTTGTCGCTCAGGCGCCATGAGGCCGGGAAACACAGAACAGCACCCGTAAGCACATGCTGATCACCGCGCTGTTCCATCAGAACGAAATCGTTCTGAAAGAGGCGTCCCAGCGCCTCGAGCGCCGGGGTGGACGACACGTCCACCTTACGACCATCCGGACAGGTCACGACATCACCGTCCCTTGCAAAGCCAAGATCAGCAGATGCCTCCAGCGCAACGTCCAGAAGTTCCTGCGCAGCCGGCACCGCCGCTGGTTCCAGATACAGAACCTCGTCCGCCTGACCCTCGATCAGTGCAATCCGGCGCGCCATCTGCGCCCCATAGGCCTCGTCCACACGCAGCCACGGTCCGCGCTCGGGCTGAATACCGGGCAAGGCCCGCGTGCGGCGCATATCGTAGGGCAAGACTCGTTGTAAAATGGGTGTGCTCATGCCTTGTGTTTGCCATGCGCCCCCCGATGGTGCCAGCCAGTTCAGGCCCCTCGCACAAAGGCCAGCGCGGTTTGCGCCTGATTGGCCCGTTTGATCTGCGTGACGTCCAGTGGGCCGGCCGCAACCAGATGCGCGGCAATCTCCGGTGGCGTGCTGGGGGCAACACGCCCGGTGTCCCAATCATGGCGCGCCGTCGCATGGCGCAGATGTGCGCCGGTATCTTGCAGGACAATCGTGCCCCCTTCTGCAAAGAAGGCCAAATCGTCCCCCATGTCCCCGCCAAACACCCGTGCCCGTGGACCCAAATGGTGCGCCAGCAAGGCCGCGGTCACAATCGCGGCAGAAAAGGTGTATGCATCCACCAGCACCGCACAGCGCGCACCGCGCCATTGCGCACGCAACCAGTCAATCAGTGGCATTGCGTTCAGAAAGCTGCCGCCTGGATTGCCGCGCAGATCGATGACGACGTTTGCACCCGGCTGCGCCACCATCTGCGAGACGCCTTGCGTGACTTGCGCGACGTCCAGGCTTTTCAAGTCAGCAATCCGCCACCACCACACCCCAGAGCGCAGTTCCAGAACCGATCCCCCAGCCAAGCCATGGTCGTCCTCAAACGGGTCCACAGCCCCTGTTTCCGCTACAGGATAGAGCGGCAATGCAGGCACGATGTCTTGCGTCGAAAATGCACGCTCTTGCCCTGTTCCCAGCAAGTATCGAATGTCCCTGCCACGCCCGACCCCAGCCCATCGCAACGCGGCGGGCCACGCCATCATGATGCCAGACAAGACCCGATACCGCGCCGCATTCCCGGCCAGCAGCCCGCTCCACGCCGCCAAAAGCTGGTCATATGACGCACCATCCACCGACAGAATGCGGTGCACGCGCCCGTCTTCGACCATCGAAGGCTGCCCATCCCGCATCACAATGCGGCGTGGGACAACCGAGATGGTCGCATTGGGAATCAATCGGCTGTGCCCATTGCCAGCCAGTGCCACGACCTGCATCGCCGCCATCAAAAACGCATCTTTATCAGCCTGTTGTGCGCATGTATTCAACCCAAGCAGAGCTTGGTCCAACGTCGTTCCCGGCACGCTTTCAAAGGCTGGATCGCCTCCGCGTACAACGCTCTCAATGACTTCGATGTCGCGTGCAAAATTCATGGCTGCACATTGCACGACAGGGCATGCAACGTCCAACAGGCATGAAAAACGACGCAAGATCACGTCGCAAACCGACAAACACCGCCGAAAAAACGCGCCCAAGCTGATCTCAACATCGGAGGGCGACCATGAACCAGCATTACCGCGATACCCGCAAGATTGATCCGACCCGTGGCCCGGTTCTGGGCGATGGCACCCCAAACGATGCCGACAGGATCGAGATTGGACCGACCCAACTTGCCTTTGCCGAATGGGAGGCTGCCGGTCTTGTGCTGCCAAACCTCGAAGCCATGCGCGCCTATCGCCTCAAGCGTCTGGTCGGACAGGTCGTGGATCGTGGTTATGGCGGTGTGCTGATGTTTGACCCGCTCAACATCCGATATGCGACCGACAGCACCAACATGCAGCTTTGGAATGCCCACAACCCTTTCCGCGCCGTACTGGTCTGTGCGGACGGTTACATGGTGATCTGGGATTACAAGAACGCGCCGTTCCTGACCTCCTTCAACCCGCTGGTGCGCGAGGTCCGCTCGGGGGCGTCGATGTTCTACTTTTCTGCCGGGGATAAACCCGACGTGGTGGCCGATCCGCTCTCAGCCGAAATCCGGGACCTCATCCAAGAACATGGCGGCGGCAATATGCGGCTGGCCGTGGACAAGATCATGCTGCACGGCGCCCGTGCCCTTGAGGCGCAGGGGTTCGAGATCATGGACGGTGAGCAGGTCACCGAACATGCCCGTTCGATCAAGGGTGCGGACGAGATCCTCGCCATGCGCTGCGCCAACCATGCCTGCGAAACGACTGTCCGCAAGATGGAGGATTTTGCCCGCGCCAATGTCGGCGACGGCGTGACATGCGAGGACGACATCTGGGCTGTCATGCACGCCGAAAACATCAAACGCGGTGGTGAGTGGATCGAAACCCGCCTGCTGGCCTCGGGCCCGCGCACCAACCCTTGGTTTCAGGAATGCGGGCCGCGCATTTGCCAGAACAATGAGATCATCTCGTTCGATACGGACCTGATCGGCGCGTACGGCATCTGCATCGACATCTCGCGCAGCTGGTGGATCGGAGATCAGAAACCGCCTGCCGACATGGTCTATGCCATGCAGCACGCGGTCGAACACATCCAGACCAACATGCAGATGATCAAACCCGGCGTCATGATCCCCGAACTGACAGCCAACTGCCATCGGCTTGATGACAAGTATCAGGAACTGAAATACGGCTGCATGATGCATGGGGTCGGCCTATGCGATGAATGGCCCCTCGTGGCCTACCCCGACAAGGCCGTGCCGGGGGCCTTTGACTATCCGCTTGAGGCTGGAATGGTCTTGTGTGTTGAGGCATCCGTGGGCGAGGTCGGGGGGGATTTCTCGATCAAGCTGGAGGATCAGGTGCTGGTCACCGAGGACGGGTTCGAGAACCTGACGACGTATGAATTTGACCCCGTCCTCATGGGGGGGTGAAAACGGTTTGTCGGTGCGCGGCGGGTCGCCGTGCCGGTGTTTTCATGGTTTTGCATGCACACCGTGTCGCAATGCCCGGTGCCGGCAGCGACCAACCGCCACACGCCATCAGCGGGTTGTCATCGGAACGTAGATCTGAACCGTCGTGCCGGAACTGGAGGTGGTCAATTCCAGTCCACCACCGACATTTTGCGCGATTGAGACGGCCATCGAAAGGCCAAGTCCGGTGCCCTTTCCCACTGGCTTGGTTGTAAAGAACGGGTCCGTCACGGATTCCAGAATGCTGCGCGGAATGCCCGGTCCGGCATCCGCCACACGGTACACCACAAACGGCCCCGAGGAGAGGGTCAGGCCACCCACCAGACCCGATTTGGACTTTGACGTCTCGAAAAGAACGGAAACCACCACGCGACCCCCATCCGGCATGGCATCGACCGAATTCAGCACAAGGTTCATCAGCGCAGTGGCCATTTGATCAATGTCGATCTTGATCAGAACGGGATCGCGGGCGTTCACCAGTTCCAGATCGATGTTTGCGGGGACCAAGGGCTCCACCAGTCGGGCCAAGGACGCAAGCGCGTCGTTTGCATCCGTCAACTGAATTTCCAGCGGCGATTTGCGGGCATAGACGAGGATCTGACGCACTATGCCTGCCGCGCGCTCGCTCGACTGCTCGGCCGCGCGCAGGACTTCGTTTTTTTCATCCGCGTCATCCAGCGCGTGATAGAGTTGCAAGTTACCGGATATCGCCGTCAGAATGTTGTTGAAATCATGGGCGACGCCGCCGGCAAGTTGGCCAAGCGCGGACATCTTCTGTGACTGGTACACCTGCTCTTTTGCTTCGGCTTCGGCCAGAATGCGCGCGCGCGCGGCAAGCAGGGACTGGTACAAGTAAAAGATCAGCGCGACCCAACTGAGCACGATCCCGGCAATGGCCACGGCATTTTTCGTCTGCAAGACAACTTCGGCGATCAAGACCACCAAGGTGACGAAGACACAGACGGTAACGACGACAATCAGGAATTTACTGGTGTCGCCCCGATGCACCAGATGGACCAGTTGGGACCCGATGAGCGCTGCGCCCACCAGCGACAGGTTCATGTCCGGATCCACAAGCATGATCGAGGGCAACCAGATGTAGCTGACGGTCAACAGCCCGACAAACAGGTGCGCGGCCACCTGCTGCATCTGCCCCACATACCTGTCCTTGGTCACCAGCGCGTTCAGGTAACACCGGTAGGCGACATAGCACGCCACGTAGACGCCGCTCCACCAGAAGCCGATCAAGTCGTCCGTATAGAGAAAGTAAAGGACGCTGCCCAAGGGGATGCCAACCATGCGCAACCCAACATCCAGACGGTTGTTCTGTTCAAGCGATTGTAGCCGGGTGATTTCCTCACGGTAGCTGGCGTGAACGTCCATAAAAACTCGTCGTGGTATTTCAATCTAGTCGTTATCTCACTTAATTATATGTCCACAAAGCATTATGCTACATCAAGTACTGTGCGATTTCGAACGCTACACATGCCGTCGGTGCATGGCAGAATTGACCCATAATTTAGATCACGCCGCATGGACTTGCGATTCAATGGGCAATTCCGCGTTCAGACTGCAATTCTGGGGAAATTCACGGTCAATAGGGTTTCAATTGAACCACGAAATAGGGTGTTCCTCTGAAAAACGTCGCACTTGTGCGCAGTTCGAAATGCACCAGCACCTGATTGCGTGACCCGACGAGTTTACTCATCATTGACGACTGCGCCTTTGCAAAAACCTCTGCGTCGCCGGGCAATTCAATGTCCATTTCGCAGTAATCGGAAATGTTTTCCCTTGGCAAAATCGGATCGCCGAACAGGCGGCGCGCTGCGGCATTGGCGTACATCAGCGTTCCATCTTCACCCGCGACAAGGGCGGGGTCCGGCAACGCTTCGAGGCCTGCGCGCAATTCGTTGTCCGCGACGTTTACCGCTGCAATCATCCGGACCTGGCCGGTCTCGTCCAACACTGGAAATATGAGGCGGCGCCAGACAGTTGCGAACACACCGGTAGGGGGCACATGCACGCTAAGCACACTCTGCTTGCGCACCAAAACTGCAGCGTAAAGTGCAATAAAAAAGTCGGAAATATGCCCGCCGATCTCGGACGTGCACCCGCCCGTCAGATCCCGCCCGAACATGGCTGCGATTTCCGACCCGTATTGCAGATATTTGAAATCCGATCCGTCAGACAAAGGTTCCAGCGCCATGAACCAGGGTTCGAAGGCATGTTTTTCTCCTTCAAAGATCTCTCCGGTACCCAGCGCGTGCGCATCGACCCTCCCCGAGTGCATGAAGTTTGCGAACTCAGTTATTATCGGATGTGGGATATCAAAAATGGACGGATTCCAAAGCACCGATGGCGAACATGTTTCGTGCTGCTCGAATAGATCGCGCACGGAACTGAAATCTAAATCGATCAATGTCCGGGTCAGCGCATTGCCCTCTGAGGATGCGATTGTATTGTCCGTTTTTCCCAAACCGCCACTCCCTTTCATTGCTATTTTAGTCTAGCCCTATTTGCACATTTCACCAATATCGCCCACAGGTTCGCATTGCACTGACCATGTTGCGGCGCGCCTTTGGGTGATTACGTCCGAGATGCGCGCCGCCACACAATGCCTCAAGTCCCGCTCCCTGAGTGCTGCGCAGCGACAGCCAGTGGCGACATCGCCGTCCCGCTTGCGGGCGGCCGCTCACGGCAAGGATCAGATCAGCGCCGTCGACAGCAGCGGGAAATAGCTCAACAACACAAGCACCACGGCCACCGCAATCAGGAACGGCCAGAGCGAGCGCAGGATTGCTCCGGGGGTTGCCCCACCCATTTGCGATGCGATGTAAAGTCCGATGCCAACAGGCGGAGTCAACAACCCCAGAACAAGGTTCAGGCAGGCCACGACGCCAAATTGATAGGGGCTGATGTCGTAGC
>JBCBDZ010000012.1:0-35725 GCA_038529225.1 Pseudomonadota bacterium
CGGCAGAAGTAGCCGTCTTGCCACGACCAAGACCCTTCGATGTCCCAAAGAGAGCCACGCCCCTGGATCTCACCGTCTGGAGACACTTTGATCTTCACAAGCGGACGAGTCAGTATTTTGCCATTGACCAGTTCAACGAATTGGCCCTGATCATTGACCTTTACCAGCTCCGCCCAGACAGGGCTGGCCGAGGCAATCGCAATAGTGGCAGCAATCATCAGACGCATGGACGGTTTCCTGTGACTACAAGGATCAATAATTCAGATACGGGTGCGGCGCGCGACTGGTTCACTTTTTACGTGGAATTTTTTCACACGTCGATGGCATTCTTCAATCCGAGCACGTCCAGCATGTCATACTGCCCCGGCGCACGGTCAAGCGCCCATTGCGCTGCTTTCAAAGCCCCCTTGGCGAACAGCGCCCGGTCGGTCGCCATGTGGCGCAAAACGATCCGCTCACCGGGGCCTGCGAACAGTACGTCGTGTTCGCCAACGATGTCTCCACCCCGGATCGCGCTAAACCCGATGTCTCCGCGCTTGCGCGCGCCGGTTATGCCGTCGCGGCCCGCGTCCCTTACATCCGGCAACGTCACACCACGCCCTTCCGCCGCAGCCTCGCCCAGCATCAGCGCCGTGCCCGAGGGGGCGTCAACCTTGTGATGGTGGTGCGCCTCAATCACCTCGATGTCGAAGTCTTCGTCCAAAGCCGCGGCAACCTGTTTGGTGAGTGTCACGAGCAGGTTGACCCCCAAACTCATGTTCCCGGCGCGCACAATTGCGCAGTGACGCGAGGCGGGTTCCAGTTGGGCGATCTGGTCGTCCGTCATGCCGGTGGTGCCGATGATGTGCGCCGCACGCGCCTGCGCTGCAGTATGCGACAGCGCAATGGTCGCCTCGGGCGCGGTAAAATCAATCACCGCCCGCGCTTTGGCCATTGGTTCCAACGGGTCATCCCAGACCAGTACGTCCAGCGCCTGACCACCCATGGCCGTGCCGATATCCTGACCGATCCAGTCATGACCCGGCCGCTCCAGAACACCGGCAAGGTGCCAGGCTTTGCTCTCCACAACAGACCGGATCAACATCTGGCCCATACGGCCCGACGCGCCTGCAATCACGATCCCCGGCAATTCTGACATGGTTCTGGCCCTCACTTGGCAATTTCCCGCTCTCCTACAGCGTGCAGGGCCGCTTGGCAAAGGGACGTGACCCGCTTAGATGGGGCATATGGGAAAGAACAGATTTCATGAAGGCAGCGGGCCGTCACAACGGCAGTTACGCGTGGCCGAGCTGATCCGGCGCACGCTGGCCGAGGTTCTGGCGCGCGGGGACGTGCATGACCCGGACCTGAACCGGTTGTCGATCACCGTCGGCGAGGTGCGCACCTCCCCCGACCTCAAGATCGCGACCGCCTATGTCTTGCCATTGGGCGGGCAGGGGCAAGAGGATGTGCTCAAACTGCTGGCCCGCAACAAGGGTGAGTTGCGCCGCGCCGTGTCCAAAAAGCTGGCGCTGAAATTCGCCCCGGACTTGCGGTTTCAACTGGACGAGACCTTTGACCGGATGGATGATACACGCCGCATGCTGGAACAGGATGACGTGCGCAGGGATACCGAGGCTTGATCAGACAGGCCATATGCGCAGCGGCGCTGGTCATGCTGGCCTGGACCGCCCCGGCCAGTGCGGTTCAGTGTGAAACGACCACCCATGACGGCAATTCCTACGCGATCTGCACCGTTGATCTGAACACAGACACCCTGCGCCTGTTCCTCTACAATGATAGCGGTGCGCTCTTTGGCCAGTTTGGCGCGATAGAGCGTGAGTTGCGCGCGCAGGGACAACGCCTTGGGTTCGCAATGAACGCGGGCATGTATCACGACGACCGCGCGCCTGTCGGCCATTACGTGGAAGACGGCAAAGAGATCATGCGCGTCATTCCGAATGCCGGTCCGGGGAACTTTGGTTTGCTGCCAAACGGCGTGCTGTGCATCCGCGAGGCGCGCGTGGACGTCATCGAAACGCTGCGCTTTGTCGATGAAGCACCCGCCTGCACCCATGCCACACAATCCGGCCCGATGCTGGTGATCGATGGGGCGCTGCATCCGCGGTTTCTGGTCAACAGCACCTCGCGCTATGTCCGCAATGGCGTGGGGACCAGTGCCGACGGGCAACGCGCCGTTTTTGCCATATCGGACAGCCCGGTGACGTTTCACGAATTCGGGCGGCTCTACCGCGACCATCTGAACCTGCCCAACGCGCTGTTTCTGGATGGCAATATCTCTCGCCTCTACGCCCCCGACCTCAATCGCAGTGACATCGGGTTCTCGCTGGGCCCGATCGTCGGGACGGTCGAGGCTGCCGATTGACAAGCCGAGCCGGGCGGCTTAGGCGCCTGCCCTTGTTTTACGAGCAAAAAGGGACCACCATGGGCCGCACACGCAAAGGGCGCGACATTTCCGGTTGGCTGGTGATCGACAAACCCGCCGGGCCAACCTCGACCGCTGTCGTGAACAAAGTCCGCTGGGCCATGGGCGCGAAAAAGGCGGGTCACGCAGGCACGCTTGACCCGGACGCGACCGGAGTGCTGGCCGTGGCTCTGGGCGAGGCGACCAAAACCGTCCCCTACATCACGGATGCGCTGAAGGCCTACAGGTTTACTGTTCGACTGGGTCAGGCAACAAATACCGATGATGCCGAAGGCGAGGTGATCGACACCTCGGACGCGCGCCCGAGTGATGACGACATCAAGGCACGTCTTGGCGCCTTCGTGGGTGACATCATGCAGGTGCCACCCAGATTTTCTGCCGTGAAGATCGACGGCGAACGGGCCTACAAACTGGCCCGCAGCGGCGAGGATGTGGAGATCGCAGCCCGCCCTCTCTGGGTTGACGAGCTGATCATGACGGATCGGCCGGACGCAGATCACGTGACGCTCGAGATGGTGTGCGGCAAGGGTGGCTATGTCCGCTCCGTCGCGCGTGATCTGGGGGCGGCGCTGGGGTGTTTTGGGCATGTGCGCGACTTGCGTCGCATCTGGTCCGGACCTTTTGACGCCGAGGATGGCCTGACCATGGAACAGGTTGAGGCGATGGCCCGGACACCAGAACTGGACACGTATCTGCGCCCTGTGGCTGACGGTCTGGCGGACCTTCCAGAACTGCGCGCAACGCCGGAAGGGGCCGCGCGCCTGCGCAATGGCAACCCGGGCATGGTGCTGGCATCGGACGTCGAATACGGCGAGGAAGCATGGGCGTCGCTCAACGGCGTTCCGCTGGCCGTTGGCCGCTACAAGGCCGGCGAGTTGCACCCGGCCCGCGTCTTCAACCTTTGACACGGGCGCACCACAGGTGCGCCTTACGGTCGGATGCATTCGGTCGCGCCATCACATCAAATGTTACAGAAATGGCCAGGTGATCAGCCCTGCGTGAGCTGTCTTTCGATTTGGAACCAAATGGTCCATATCAATCCCATCAGACACACAATGCAGGAAGACATGACCGATGACACAGATTTCACTCCGCACCGTTGGCACAGTTCTCACCGCTGGCGCCTTTGCCACCATCGCCTTTGACGCCTTTGGTCAGGCGCTCAGCCCGCTGTTTGGATATGCCAAGCTGGCCCCGGTGGGCCTCGCTGGTGCCTCACTCAAAGCGATCTTTGGGGCCAATCCATCGGGTGCTGCGTATTTGCTGCATACTCTGACAGGAGTGATCTTTTACGCAGTCGGCTACTTTGCCATCGCGCGTCCCGTTCAGTTGTTGGTCGCACCGCGCCTGCACTGGTCCGTGACGGCCATCGCCTACGGCATCGCGCTATGGGTCTTCGCGCTTTACGTGATGGCGCACCTCGTGACTGGGAACAAACCGTTTCTTGGGTGGACCGGCATCACCTGGGTCGCACTGTGGGGACACATCATTTATGCGGTCGTAGCAGCAGGCATCATGCAAGCCAAAGGAGCCGTCCTTGATCTGCGCCGCGATCCGGTGGCCGTGCCAGCCGAATGACTACAACCTGATTTGCCAGCCACCGAGGCCGCGCAGACGAGTTGCGCGGCCTTTTTCCGTTGTGAAGAGCCGTTGCACGCGCCGTGCCGCACTGGCACAACCACTGCCATGATCACCCGGACCCACATCAAAGGCGATGCGCCCTCGACCGCCATCTACTCGGATTGCGAGCGTTACCGTTACAGCCTGACGCGGGTCTGGGACGAACGTGGCAACCGCGTGAACTTTGTCATGCTCAACCCGTCCACCGCGACCGAAGTCCAGAACGACCCCACCGTCGAGCGCTGCGAACGACGGGCCCGCGCGCTTGGGTTCGGCAGCTTTGCGGTGACCAACATATTTGCATGGCGGGATACCGATCCGAGGGCGATGCGCGCGGCCCCTGACCCTGTCGGACCGGAGAATGACGCAGCCATTCTGGACCGCGCAGCATGGGCCGATCACGTTATCGCGGCGTGGGGCACACACGGCGCGCATCTGGATCGCGGTGCCTATGTCGCGTCCCTGCTGCGCGACGCGGCGCGCCCCTTGTTTCACCTTGGTCTGTCCAAAGCCGGTCACCCCAGACATCCGCTTTACCTGCCCTACACCCAAGCGCCCGAACCTTGGGTGCCGGCACCAGTGACGTCTTAGGGCATTGTTAACCACCTGATCTAAAACACTTTGATTTCTGCAATCGGCAACGCGTAGGTATCATCCGGGCATTTCGCCCAGGGACGGGATCGCGACATGTTGTGGCTTGCGGGATTGATGGGAATTTTGACGGTCGGCGCAGTTGGTGTGATCGATGCCGGGTCAAACCCGGACGAAGACACGCGTGACGAAGATGTCGATGCCAATCCAACAGGCGACGAACAGACACCCGCTGACATCTTGACCACAGCCACGGCTTCGGTGGACGAAGACGGCAGTGACGAAGATCAGGTTCTCAACGGGTCCGACACGGATGACTCACTGGCCGGTGGTGCGGGCGATGACTCGCTGCACGGACAGGACGGTGCAGACGCGCTGGCGGGTGCCGACGGAGATGACACTCTGATCGGTGGAAGCGGCGCGGATACGCTGGAAGGCGGAGCAGGCGATGATACGCTGCAGGGGTCGGCAGGAGATGACTCTGTCAGTGGCGGCGCAGGGGATGATGCCGTTCAGGGCGGGCTTGGCTCTGACACGCTGAGTGGCGGTACAGGCAGTGATACGCTGTTCGGTGGCTGGGGCGATGATGTCGTGAACGGCGTTGAAGACGACCCTGACACAGAAGAATTGGATGATACGGACGGATCAGACTACCTCAACGGCGGAGGTGGCGATGACGTGATCGTGGCGGGCAACGATGACGTGGTCACGTCCGGTGACGGGGCTGATACCATTGTCGGCGGCAGTTGGATTTCAGACGGCGCGGCCATGGATATCATCGACTTCGATTCCGCGGACGACAACATCCTGCTGATCTACGAAGACGGCACTGACGTGCCTGATGTAAGCCTGGTCGCAGATCCGGACGATCCGGACGTGACACAAGTGCTGATGGACGGCATGACTGTCGCCAATATCCTGAACGGGGCGGACATCGGCATGGACGATATCTCGATTATGCCACTCAGTCTTGCGCAGTCGGCCGGGATGGCACCGCTCTGAACTGTGCAACCGATCGCTGGTGCGCACGAAAATAGGCTTTGCTATCCAAATGATTCTTTTCTATACGCGCGCAATTCCGGTTGTCGCCGGATGTAATGGCCCCGTGCTGGACGACATCCCGGCCGGCGGCGTCTCACTCTAACCTGAAAAGGAGAACCCGATGTCGATCACTGCTGAAGAAAAAGCACGCGTCATGAAAGAATTCGCAACCAAGGAAGGCGATACCGGTTCGCCTGAAGTCCAGGTTGCGATCCTGTCCTCGCGCATCGCCACGCTGACAGAGCACTTCAAGACCCACAAAAAGGACAACCATGGCCGTCGTGGGCTGCTGAAAATGGTGGCTCTGCGCCGCAAGCTTCTGGACTACACCAAGGCCAAGGACGAGGCCCGCTATCAGGACCTGATCAAACGTTTGGGTTTGCGTCGTTAAGGCTGATCCGCACTGAACTCTTCAAAAGGCCGCGCCGTAGGAGCGCGGCCTTTTTGCGTAGGCCCGCAACACGCGCCTGATCGCCAAAACCATGCTCCCTCCGTAGCGGACGAACAGGGCTGATAAAAAGGCTCGAACATCCCGTCGCTGCAGCAGACACGCCCGCCCACACAAACGACACCGATGTGGTCTCTGCAACCGCTTGCCGACGCAATCGCACATCGTGATTTCTGAACAAAACGGACGACCCATGTGATATGCACTGTTGCAGCCGCAGTGGGGAACGCCGAAACTTGGGTTATGTCGAAGATGATCACCAAACAAATAATGAACCCGGTCACCGGGTGGACGTTCTCGATCTGGACATACTGATCGCAAACGACCGTTTTGCAGTACGCTTCCTGATCTGGAGCTTTGTGTTGATGCTGTGCATCGGCCTCGGCCTGATGATCCTCGCACATCAAAGATGGATCCCACTGGACAACAGTCTGACCGGCCCCGCCGTCACACTCGCAGGGGCCTGTATCGCCGGGTTGGGCGGTTTTCCTCTTTTAAAAGTTCTGCACCGACTGGAATCCATTCGCATCCTCAATCGGATCAGGGACCAGAGGAACGCGGTCATCGCGGACAGTCATGCCGACAGTGAAACCATCGCCTTTCTGGAGGAAATGGTGCGCCGACTATATGAGAAGAGGGTTCTGGGATGACAAGGGATAAAGACCGCGCCGAACTGAGGCAGGCCATCGAACGCAGCCGGGTGCGGTCTTCAGTCTTGTCTTTCTTGGCTGTTGCACTCTCGGTGGCCTTTGTCGGTGCCGTTTCGTGGTCCGTGATCACCGAACTGGATGCGGACATCGTCGCGCTCAGCGATCAGAACCAGGACCTCTTGCAGCAAAACCAGACCCTGCAAACGAGCAATGATCAACTGGCCACCGAAGTGGGCGCACTGCAAAGCCTTGCCGACAGGCAAGAGACAGAACTGGTCGCGCTCAGAACCGAAGTGTCCCGGCTGGCGATTGCCTTGGAAGACAACGGCGATCCGCAGATAGTCAACGAGGAGCTTCAGGAACGGTACGCCGAATTGGTGCCAAAACAGTCAATCACGCAAAGCGGGCCCGATTTGACCCCAATTGACCTCGACGACCTGGAACGCGTGCTCGGGTCTTACGACCTGATCGAACTCAATGGCTGTTGGCAGATCACCAGCACAAATCGGGACGTGAGACTGAAGTTGCTTGCCGACGACACGTATGACTCCAACGACATTTGGGTGATCTCCGATGCAGCGCCATCTTTTCAGGCTGCTTTCCGGCGCATCGCGGAAGCTGACCCAGCGCTCAACACTGTCTTGAACGGCAACCCTGTCGGGTGCGTGCCTTCGGATGAGGCTCCGACAGAGATGGACTTGCTTCAGATGTCGGGCCTTGCCCTGAGCCTCTCCGTCAGCAACAGCCCGCAAGATCGCTCGGACTTCCTCCCGCTGGGGATCGTGGTTGCAAACGACTACTTCAGCGAGGCTGGCTGGCGGCTGGATATCGACGCGTCAACATCCGGTGAGGCGCTGTTCACCGTTTCAAGGGAACTGCTGGAAACATGGCCCATCGATGATGTGCAGTAGCGGGGACAATCTCGGCCCGGAGGACAAGCACGCCATTGGACAGCACGATTTGCGCCGCTAAGTGCAGCATATGCCCGACCTGCCCCGTCTTGCCCTGTCCGTCCGCCAGCCCTCGGCATGGGCGATCATCGCAGGCCACAAGCCCATCGAGAACCGCACCATGGGGTCGATCCGTGCCGGGCGCATGGGGCTGGGGCGGATCGCACTGCACGCAGCGGCGGGGCTTAAGGAAGAGGAGTTTCGCTATCTTTACTGGCGCTTGGGCCAGCATGGTGTGCAGTGCCCTGCCCCTGTCGATCTGCCACGCGGCTGCATCATCGGGTCGGTCGAAGTCACGGGTATTATCACCCAGTCTGACAGCGAATGGTTTGGCGGGGCTGCAGGGCTGACGTTGAAAAACCCTGTCCCATGCGCACCCATCCCCTGCGCAGGCGCCCTGGGCTACTTTGAGTGGACCGAGGGCGGGCAGCTTGCCCGCCCGGCCAAGTGGATGTTGGATTGGGGCACGCCGGACAGTGCCACATCCTCTGACGATCTGTTCCCGGATGCGCCCATCGCCTTTGCGACACCACCGAAAAAGCCATGGTGATCGGCACGGATCACTGTGCTTTCAATCCACTTCGAATTGCTGTAAGCGCGCACAATCTGAAAGCATGGCGCCCGGACCCTAGCGCCCGCAAAAGAAGATGAAAGGGTCAGGGGGAATACGCCCCCTATGCAAATGGCCAACGGGCCAATTTAGGAAACAGAAATGTTCAACGAAGTGAAAAAATCGATGCAGTGGGGCGAAGAAACGCTCACACTGGAAACAGGCAAGGTTGCCCGTCAAGCGGACGGGTCTGTCATTGCCACGCTGGGCGAAACCAGCGTTATGGCGAACGTCACGTTCGCGAAAAAACCCAAGCCCGGTCAGGACTTCTTTCCGCTGACCGTCCACTATCAGGAAAAATACTATGCCGCGGGCAAAATCCCCGGCGGTTTCTTCAAGCGTGAGGCCCGGCCCACCGAGAAAGAGACTCTGACCGCCCGTCTGATTGACCGTCCGATCCGGCCCCTGTTCGTCTCCGGCTTCAAGAACGAAGTGCTGGTGATGTGTACGGTTCTGTCTCACGATCTGGTCAATGACCCCGACATCGTTGCGATGATCGCGGCCTCTGCCGCGCTGACAATCTCTGGCGCGCCCTTCATGGGCCCGATCGCTGGTGCCCGCGTTGGTTTCGAGGATGGCGAATACGTCCTGAACCCAACCGTGGACGACATGCAGGATTTGCGCCTGAATCCCGAGCAACGCCTTGATCTGGTTGTGGCCGGCACCAAAGACGCCGTGATGATGGTGGAATCCGAAGCCTACGAACTCTCCGAAGCCGAGATGCTGGGTGCCGTGACCTTTGCACATGAGCAAATCCAGCCCGTGATCGACCTGATCATTTCGCTGGCCGAAGAGTCCGCGAAAGAGCCGTTTGACTTCCAGGCGCCTGACTACTCTGACCTCTCTGCTGCGGTGAAAGCGGCCGGCGAAGAGCAGATGCGTGCCGCCTTCGCGATCTCTGACAAGCAGGAGCGTACAACGGCTGTGTCCGAAGCACGCGCTGCGATCCTCGACGCGCTGACCGAAGAGCAAGCGGAAGACCCCAACCTCGGCTCCGCCATGAAGGGTCTGGAAGCGTCCATCCTGCGCGGTGACGTTGTCAAAACCGGCACTCGGATCGACGGTCGTAAGACGGACGAAATCCGCGACATCGTCTGTGAAACAGGCATGCTGCCCCGGACACACGGTTCGGCACTGTTCACACGCGGCGAAACCCAGGGTCTCGTTGTGACAACTCTCGGCACCGGCGACGATGAACAGTTCATCGACGCCCTGCACGGCAACTTCAAATCCAACTTCCTCCTGCACTACAACTTCCCCCCCTACTCGGTGGGTGAAGCGGGTCGCGTGGGCCCTCCCGGCCGCCGCGAAATCGGTCACGGCAAACTGGCATGGCGCGCGCTGCAAGCGGTGCTGCCAGCCTCGACGGATTTTCCCTACACCGTGCGTCTGGTGTCGGAAATCACCGAATCCAATGGCTCAAGCTCGATGGCTTCGGTCTGTGGCGGTTCACTGTCGATGATGGATGCAGGCGTTCCGCTGAAGTCGGCGGTCGCAGGTGTGGCCATGGGCCTTATCCTGGAAGAAGACGGGTCTTATGCGATCCTGTCCGACATCCTGGGTGACGAAGACCACCTTGGCGACATGGACTTCAAAGTGGCGGGGACCGAAAACGGCATTACCTCGCTGCAGATGGACATCAAGATTGCAGGCATTACGCCCGAGATCATGGAAAAAGCTCTGGCACAGGCCAAAGACGGTCGCATGCATATCCTTGGTGAGATGAACAAGGCGATCACCGGGGCTGCGGAATTCTCCGAGCACGCACCGCGCATCGAAACCATGCAGGTGCCAACGGACAAGATCCGCGAAGTCATCGGCTCGGGCGGCAAGGTGATCCGTGAGATCGTCGAAGTGTCCGGCGCCAAAGTCGACATCAACGACGATGGCATCATCAAGATCGCATCGCCAAACGGTGAATCGATCAAGAAAGCCTATGACATGATCTGGTCTATCGTGGCCGAGCCCGAAGAAGGCGCGATCTATACCGGGACCGTCGTCAAGATCGTCGATTTCGGTGCTTTCGTGAACTTCTTTGGCAAGCGCGACGGTCTGGTGCACGTCTCCCAGATCGAAAACCGCCGGCTGAACCATCCTTCGGACGTGCTGAAGGAAGGCCAGGAGGTCAAAGTCAAACTGTTGGGCTTTGATGATCGCGGCAAGGTTCGCCTTTCGATGAAAGTGGTCGATCAGGAAACCGGCGAAGAAGTGAAGAAAGAAGAAGCCGCAGAAGGGTAACCGCGCGCTGATTTGAGACAGAAAGCCCCGGTGGAAACGCCGGGGCTTTTTTGATCGGAACGAAAAAGGCGGACCACAGGTCCGCCTTACGTGCGCAAGTGTCTGCGCGATGCGCGTAAGGCGGGCGTGTCGCCCGCCCCACCCTCGGGAACAGTCCGAGATCAGCCGGGCGCTTTGGTTGTGCGCAGGTAGGGCAGAACGGTGGTGAATTCGCCGAACTTGGCTGTTGCGTCCTCGTTGGAAACGGTTGGTGGAATGATCACATCCTCGCCCGGCACCCAGTTTGCAGGTGTCGCCACACCGTTGCCCGTGGACATCTGCAAACCATCCAGCGCGCGCAGCACTTCGGCAAAGTTGCGCCCCACCGTCATCGGATAGGTCATGGACAGCTTCAACTGCTTGTCCGGCCCAATGATAAAGACCGAGCGTACCGTCGCGCTGTCCGCAGGCGTGCGGCCATCGGGCAAGTAGGCCTCGGCAGGCAGCATGTCGAAGGCTTTGGCCAGTTCAAGCCCGTCATCGGCCACGATGGGAAAGCCCGCAGGTGCTCCGCCCACGGTTTCGATGTCGGCCTTCCATTTCACATGGTCTTCGACCCCGTCCACGGACACGCCCAGCACCTTGGTGCCGCGCTTGGCCCATTCGTCGCTCAGCTGTGCCACAGCGCCAAATTCGGTTGTGCAGACTGGCGTGAAATCCTTGGGATGGGAAAACACGATGGCCCAGCTGTCGCCGATCCAGTCGTGCAGGGAAAATGTACCCTGATCGGTCGTAACCGTCAGATCGGGGATGGTGTCGTTTATGCGCAAACCCATGAGTTCCTCCGTTAGGATAATTGCCGTCGCGTTAGGTGTAGTCGATTTGCAGCGCGCTTTCATCCCCTGTCTTGCCGCCGCGCGCGCGCAGTGTCACAGTCCGCGGCGAAACGCATGTCCTGGAGGGTACTTCATGCTCATCAAACGCGACTTTTACATCAATGGGGCATGGGTGGCTCCACTGAACGGCACCGACCATCACGTCATTGACCCCTCGACCGAAGAGCCTTGTGCAACCATCTCGCTGGGCGGTCCGGCGGATGCGGATGCAGCCGTGGCTGCGGCCAAGGCGGCCCTGTCCGGCTGGATGCACACGGACCCTGCCGCGCGCATTGCGCTGGTGGAAAAGCTGATCGAGGCCTACGAGTCCCGCGCCGATGATCTGGCCGAAGCGATGTCGACCGAAATGGGCGCGCCCATCGATATGGCGCGCAGTGCGCAGGCCGGTGCAGGCACATGGCATCTCAGAAACTTTGTGAAGGCGGCAAAAGGCTTCCAGTTCAATCGCCCTCTTGGAGACCATGCACCCGGCGATCGGATCATCCATGAGCCCGTCGGCGTGGCCGCGCTGATCACGCCTTGGAACTGGCCGATGAACCAAGTGACCCTGAAGGTCGGTGCGGCAGCGATCGCAGGCTGCACGATGGTGCTGAAACCGTCCGAGGAGTCCCCTCTGAACGCGATGATATTTGCCGAGTTGATGGACGAGGTCGGTTTTCCTGCCGGAGTGTTCAACCTCGTGAACGGAGACGGCGCGGGCGTCGGTACAGCACTGTCCGGGCACAAGGATGTGGACATGGTGTCCTTCACCGGATCGTCCCGCGCAGGCACGCTGATCTCCAAAAACGCCGCAGACACGCTCAAGCGGGTACACCTCGAACTAGGCGGCAAAGGCGCGAACCTGATCTTTGAGGATGCAGACGAAAAGGCTGTCAAACGCGGCGTGCTGCACATGATGAACAACACCGGCCAGTCCTGTAACGCGCCCTCGCGCATGCTGGTGCAGCGTGGCATCTACGATCAGGTGGTCGAAGAGGCTGCGACCGTTGCTGGCAAGGTGACAGTGGGTCCTGCCAGCGAAGGCGGTCGACATATCGGTCCGGTTGTGAACGAAGTACAATGGAACAAAATTCAGGGCCTGATCGAGAAAGGGATCAGCGAGGGTGCGAGACTGGTTGCCGGCGGTCCGGGTCGTCCGGAAGGGTTCAACAAGGGGTTCTACGTGCGTCCCACCGTTTTTGCGGATGTGAGCAACGACATGACCATCGCACGCGAAGAGATCTTTGGGCCCGTCCTGTCGATCATCCCGTTCGAGACCGAAGAAGAGGCAGTCGAGATCGCAAATGACACGCCCTATGGGCTCACGAACTATGTCCAGACCCAGGACGCGGGCCGCGCCAACCGGCTGGCCACGCAACTGCGCTCGGGCATGGTCGAGATGAATGGCACCTCACGCGCGGCAGGCTCGCCCTTTGGCGGCATGAAACAGTCCGGCAACGGGCGCGAAGGCGGCGTCTGGGGAATCGAGGACTTCCTCGAGGTCAAATCCGTCAGTGGCTGGGCCGCTGAATAAGTGAGGCGGGCGGGGGACACCCCCGCCTTACCCCCTTCAGATATCGCGCAAGATACGGTCCAATGCCGCGCGGTCCTTGGCCGGCAACGGTGCCAGCACCTCGTCGATCACCTCAGACATCAGGGCGCTGATGGTCCCGACAAACGCGCACCCTTTCTCTGTCGGGTGCAGCAGAGTGACCCGCCCGTCCGTCGGGCTGGGCGTGCGGGCAATGACACCTTTCAATTCCATCATCTGAACAAGTCGCGTCATCTGGGACTTGTCCCGGCCCACGTGGCGGACAAGGTCCTGCATCGTGACAGGGTGCAGTTCGGCAACTGCCAGCAGGACCATCCCCCCCAACTGCCCGATCTTGTCGGTGTCCAGCACCGCCGCCCGTTTGTGGATGGCCGCGTCTATCCTGCGCATCAAACGATCCATGTTCTTGGCGATTTCGTAGCTGTCAGCCATTGGCGATCCGTTTTGGTTGACAAAGTCAACATCTTTGCTTTAGTGGACTTAGTCAACTTTATGCCCACCACTCACACCTATACCAATCGGGGATCAGATGACACAAACACATGCCACCGCCCTCAAGGCCGCCGCCGTCCTTTGGGTCATCTGGGGCCTTGTCCACATGTTTGCAGGCATCGTGACCATCGCCCAGCCCACCGGGGCAGGCTTTGCCGGAATTGCAGACGCCATGGACCCGGCCAGCTTTGAGATGGACTATGCCGCCGGTGTGGACGGCATATTGCGCCAACACGGCTGGAACCTGCTTTGGGGCGGGGCGGTGACTGTCATCGGAGCAGTGTTCATATGGCGCGCCAACATGACAGCCATTTGGGTCACGGCCATGGTCGGCGGTCTGCTGGATGTCGGGTATTTCCTGTTCATGGATTTGGGCGGATACGTAAACTTCGTGCCCGGCACGGTCATGACGCTGGTATCGAGTGCGGCCATTCTGCTGAGCGGTTGGGTGTGGTTTGGGGCGCGCAAAGCGGCGTGAAGAGCAGGCACAGGCGCGACCTGATCCCGAGAACAATCCAAAGTGAATCGACAGGGTGAAACTAACCCAGTCGCCCAAACGGACAAGCCTTCGCTTGCGGCTCAAGGGCGGTTTTGAGCCCTAAGAGCGTAACGCTGCACGGAGCACGATCGACCACTTTTTCGGAGCGGGCAAAACCGTGACAAATCAAAGTGAGCTTTGCAACGGGTTCGTGGGAAAAAAAAGCTATTCAACCACTTCGGCGACAGCTACGCCTAGAAAAGAATGATCGTCCGAGGAGGAAAAATACAGCGTGAGATTGACTTGGGGGATTGCTTCAATTGACACAAGCGGAACCGCCCAATAGGCGTTGTGCCAATGGGAGTGTGTGTTTATAAAATCGATTATTGTAGCTTGCGCGATCGCGCTAACGGCAACCGGAGCCCAGGCCGCCACGTTCAATTTTGCGTTCGCAGATGATAGCGACCCAAGTAGCGTACTGACGGCAGGCGGTACTATCGTACTCCCAGATGGCGACGGAGTGTTCGAAGCTACAGGCGTGACGATTACAGACGCGCCCAGTAACACATTTTTTCGACACCTTTTTCCTTTGATCTGACTGTTCCGGGCACGTTTAACTCATTTACTGTGTCGGGCGGGGAAATTGTGTCGTCTACGCTCTTTGTCAACTCGCCAAACGTCTTCATCGGTCTCGCGCTGAACAGTGCCGTTACGGGAGATGAATTTAGTATTCAAATCCCCGATGCAATCGGTAGTCCAAACCTGACATTCCTCGTGAACGGTACGACAGGCAGCTCGCCGTTCGCAGCAGCTTCGGTTGCAGCTGTACCACTGCCAGCCACTGGGTGGATGCTCTTGGCAGGCATCAGCGGAGTTGCTGCAATGAGTCGTAGAAAAAAGCGGAAATAACTCAGATTTCGAAGTCAGCGCTGATTGTGGTCTCTTGGGTCAAATTTTATTTTTGCCTAAAGCGACCGTTTCTGTCACCAGCGGGAACCACCGTTTTTGACAGATCCCATTATCCAGCGCCGCCATTAGCACAGCCGCAGCGAAAGTCGGAATTGTCCGCAAACCAGACCTTGCCGCGCCGGTCCATCGTCAGACAGCGGTCTGGCCCCTCTCGGCAGATTTGGCCATGGCCAAATGGCCTGCCGGGCAATGGATGGATCGGCGCCTTCGGCTTGGTTTCGATCTTTGGCACTCCGTCCAAGCGACGATGGTGAGCCAGCTTTGCCCGCAAAACGGCTATTCATCCCTTGTTAACGAACACCACCGCACGCTCTGTTAACCCAGCAACCGGTGCACGGGGTGTGACGCGTTCCTTGCCCTTAAAACAAAGGCGTTGACCCTCCGGTACCTGTCACAGACAGACATCAGGCACCGTGCGTTGCGTGCTCAGAACGGTGCGGGCGCGCGGAACCGCATCATGCGTCCCGAATCCGGATGCTTGATGCGCAACTCTTCGGAATGCAGCATCAACCGCTCATAGTCGCGCGCCTCACCTTCCGCATAGAACGGATCGCCAAGGATCGGATGGCCCAGCGCCTGCATGTGCACACGTAATTGGTGGCTCCGCCCGGTCTGGGGCATCAGCCGCACGCGGGTCTCTGTGGCACTGTCGCGCAGCACCCGCCAGTCGGTCACGGCCACCTTGCCGTTCTCGTGATCTACATGCTGTCGCGGGCGGTTGGGCCAGTCCACGATCAGCGGCAGGTCCACCCGGCCTGTCTTGGGTGTCAGCCGTCCCCAGACACGCGCCACATAAGTCTTTTTGGCAGCGCGCAGTTCGAATTGCTTGGACAGGAACCGTTGTGCGTGGGGCGTGAGGCCGAACACCATCACGCCGCTTGTGTCCCGGTCCAGCCGATGCACGAGCAGCGCGTGAGGCCAGACCGTCCGCACCCGTGCGATCAGGCAGTCGGACAGGTGCTCGCCCTTGCCCGGCACGCTCAGCAAGCCCGATGGTTTGCTGACCACCAGCATCTCTGCATCCTCGTGCAGGACATCAAGCGGATCGCTCGGGGGATTGTAGGCATCTTCCATGGCCTCCGCCTGACAAATGCGCGCGCCGGGGGCAACCCCCATCACGTTTTGGCGAGGCAATGGTTGTCCCTTTGCATCCTCAACAGGGGAATGATCTGTCACCGATATGAGATACCTTGCTGCCCTGCTGTTTGTCCTACCCTCCCTTGCCTTTGCCCAGTGTGGTCCGGACGCCCCATGCGAGATCGCCGGCGGCAGCTACCATATGCTGGTACCCGACGGGATCGCCGAAAACGCACCGGCATTGGTGTTCTTTCACGGGCACAATGCGACAGGCGGGATGATCTTTCGGGGCGGTATCCGGTCGGATTTTGCCGAGGCCGGATATGTCGTGATCGCGCCCAACGGCACGCCCATCGAGGGTCGGAAAACCCTCCGCTGGGCCAGGCGAGAGGGGGGTGAGCGGGACGATGTCGACTTTACCCTCAACGTGATTGAGGACGCGAAAAAACGTGTTTCCATTGACCCGGACCGCATCTATGTCGCGGGATTTTCTGCGGGTGGGTCGATGGCCTGGCTGATGGCGTGCAAGGCCGCTGCACCCTTTGCCCGGTTTGTCTCGATCTCGGGCGCGTTGCGCCAACCGAACGACACGACCAATTGCCCATCCGCGCCCGTGCGCTTTTTGCAGATCCACGGCTTTGGCGACAATCAGGTCCCCTTTGAAGGTCGCGCCATCCGCGACTGGCATCAAGGCAGCGTTTGGGACAGTCTGTCCCTTGCCCGCACAGCCAATCAGTGCCGCAGCCACCCCGACAGCATCGACATTGGCGAAAGGTTCCGATGCCGAACATGGGACGACAGTTGCGGCCAAGGTGCCATCAGGTTCTGCGAACACGATGGTGGGCATGGGTTGCCAAGAGGCTGGACCACAATGGCTCGGGAGTGGTTCGAGGCGGGTTAGGTCTCAACCCTGTCCCGGCTGCGCATCTGCCGGAACATCGACACCGAATAGATCACCAGCGCCGCCCATATCATTGGAAACGCGATCATCCGGGCTTGCCCAAACGGTTCCTTGAACACCAGCACGGCGCACAGAAAAATCATCGTTGGCGCGATGTATTGCAGGACCGCGATGGTGGTCAGCCGTAACCCCTTGGCCCCATTCGCGTAAAGCATCAAGGGGATCGCCGTGACGGCGCCACAGCCCAAGAGCAGCCAGGTGTCGCCTGCATCGCCGACCATGAACTTTCCCTGCCCGGTCAACCCCAGCCAAGTGGCATAGACCAGTGCCGGGATGAGCAGGATAAGCACTTCGAGCAGGAACCCCTGATTTGGTCCGATGGGGAGTTGTTTCTTGGCCAGCGCATAAAAGCCCCATGTGACCGTCAACGCGAGGGCTGCCCACGGCACGGTCCCAGCGGATATGGTCAAGACGGCCACCGCACAGGCCGCCAGCGCAATGGCAACCATCTGCGCGCGGGTAAGTCGTTCACGCAGGAAAATCGCCCCGAGTGCGACGGAAAATAGCGGGTTGATGTAATACCCCAAAGCCGCATCCAACGTCCTTTCAACCGAGATAGCCCAGACGTAGATGCCCCAGTTCACGGATACGAGCGCCGCCGTGACACAGCCCATCGCCAGTGTCCTTGGATTGCGCAAGGCGGCAGTCAGATCACCGGTGCGCCCAATCACAATCAAAACGATTGCAGCGATCGGTACGGACCAGATGACCCGATGCGCGACGACTTCTGCTGCGCTGATATGGCTAAGCAGCTTCATGTACAGCGGCAGGAAGCCCCAGAACACATAGGCTCCAAGCGCGAACATCAGCCCGCGCGGCGTATCGCCAGAATTCTGCGTCATGATCGGGGTCCTTTCCAAAGACCCCTAGCACCGGATCACAGCGGCGTCACGCCTTCACCCGCTCCGATTTCGGGTCATACATCGGTTTGAGCGACACCTCGGCTTTGACCCGGGTTCCAGCCACGTCGATCTCATAGTCCGACCCCAGAACATCCGCAGCCGTCTGCCCCTTGCACGGCACATAGCCAAGGCCCATCGCAGCCCCAAGGTGATGCCCGTACCCGCCTGAGCTGAGGTAACCGACGATCTCGTTATCCCGCACAATTGGTTCGTTGTGATATAGCAGTGGCTCGGGGTCGGTCAGCTTGAACTGCAAAAGGCGGTTGTTCAGCCCTTCGTCCTTTTTGCGCAGGACTGCATCTCGCCCGATGAAGTCAGGCTTATCCGTTTTGACTGCAAAGCCAAGACCAGCCTCAAGGACGTGATCTTCGCAGGTGATGTCGTGCCCAAAATGGCGGAACCCTTTTTCAATGCGGCAAGTGTCCATCATGTGCATCCCGCAAAGCTTCAGGTCCATGTCCTGACCTGCCTCATAGAGCGTCTCGAACACATGCCCCGCCATATCGGCGCTGACATAAACCTCCCAGCCAAGCTCACCTACGTAAGTTACGCGGTGGACGCGGGCCTGACCCATGCCAATCTCGATGTCCTGCGCGGTGCCGAACGGGTTTGTTTCGTTGGAAAAGTCATTCGGGCTGACCGCTTGCAGCAATTTGCGCGCGTTCGGGCCCATAACGGCCAGCACGCCTTCGCCCGCAGTTACATCGGTGATGACGACGTTAAAATCACCCACATTGCGTTGCATCCATGTCTGATCGGCCAATCGCGTCGCGGCAGGGGTCACCACGAGGTAGGCGAGTTCAGAGAGCCGGGTCACGGTCACATCCGCTTCGATACCGCCCCTGTCGTTTAGGAACTGAGTGTAGACGATCTTGCCTGCGGGCACGTCGTATTGCCCACCACCGACATGGTTCATAAAGGCCGTTGCGTCTGGGCCTTCGACCCGGATTTTGCCAAAGGAAGACATGTCGTACATGCCGACATTCTCACGCACTGCTTTGTGTTCCTGCGCGACGTTGCCAAAGAAGTTCTGGCGTTTCCAAGAGTACTGGTAGCCAGCGTTCTGCCCCGGATTGGCAAACCAGTTGGCCCGTTCCCATCCTGCCAACTCGCCCATAACAGCACCCCGTTCGATCAGGTGGTGGTGGAATGGGGTGCGCCGCACACCGCGCGCCGTGGCCTTCTGACGGTAGGGGAAATGATCGGCGTAAAGCAGGCCAAGCGTTTCAGTGGAGCGTTCGGCAAGATAAGTCTTGTTGCCTTGAAAGGGCTGCATCCGCGTGATGTCGACGTCACCCAGATCAAAGGGTTTCTGCCCGTCTTCCATCCACTGTGCGAGCGCCATGCCAGCCCCTCCGGCGGATTGGATACCGATGGAGTTGAAGCCGCACGCCACCCAGACATTGTCCATCTCGGGCGCAAGTCCAAGGTGGTAGGCATCGTCCGGAGTGAAGGACTCCGGCCCGTTGAAGAAGGTGTGAATACCCGCCTCGGCCAGCATCGGCATACGGTTGACGGCGGCCTCGAGGATCGGTTCGAAGTGATCGAAGTCTTCGGGCAGCTGGTCAAACTCGAAGTCACCCGGGATTCCGTCCACGGCCCACGGTTTGGCGTTGGGTTCAAAGGCGCCCAGCAGCATTTTGCCCGCGTCTTCTTTGTAGTACGCGCATTCATCTGGGACCCGCAGCACAGGAAGCTGGGTGAGGCCCGCAATGGCTTCGGTCACGATATAGAAATGTTCGCAGGCCTGCAGCGGCACGTTCACGCCCGCCATCCGACCGACTTCATGGCCCCACATGCCCGCACAGTTGACCACATGATCGCACGCGATGTACCCGTTTGAGCCGTCCTCGCCCTGCCAGTCGACCCCTGTGATGCGCCGCCCGTCTTTGGTAAGCCCCATGACAGCCGTGCGTTCCTGCACCCGCGCCCCGGCCTGCCGCGCGCCCTTGGCCAGCGCCAGCGCGATGTTGGCCGGGTCGCCTTGCCCGTCCAGCGGCAGGTAAACGCCGCCCGTGATATCCTCGATGTTGAGGTGTTCGTATCGGGCTTTGATATCCTGAGCCGAGGCTTCCTCAACTTCCACCCCAAAGGCCCGTGCCATCCCCGCTTGCCGGTGCAGTTCTTCGAGCCGTTCCTCGGTAAGCGCCGCCGTGATCGACCCCACCCTTTTGAACCCGGTGGCCACGCCTGTTTCCGCTTCTAGGTTGCCGTAGAGTTCCTGACTGTACTTGGCAAGCTTGGTCATGTTGGCTGTCGCGCGCAGTTGCGCGATGAGTCCCGCGGCATGCCATGTGGTGCCTGAGGTCAGCTGCTTGCGTTCTAGCAACACAACGTCCTTCCAGCCCAGTTTGGTCAGGTGGTAGGCGACAGAACAGCCGATGACGCCGCCACCAATAATGACGACGCGAGCATGGGAAGGCAGATCAGGCATGGCGCGATTCCTTTAAACGATGGTGTGCCCCGCCGCGCGCAGGCGTCGGGCCATTTCGGCGATGTGGGTCGGGCTGACTTCACAGCAGCCCCCAACGATTGTTGCGCCCATATCGATCCAGGTCATGACGTGGTTGGCGTAAGCTTCGGGCGTGAAGTCGTGGCGCAGTGTGAGGGCGTCGACAGTTGGCTTGTCGTCCAGAAACCCCTCG
This sequence comes from Pseudomonadota bacterium, assembly GCA_038529225.1. Lineage (GTDB taxonomy): Bacteria > Pseudomonadota > Alphaproteobacteria > Rhodobacterales > Rhodobacteraceae > Tateyamaria. The sequence continues at coordinate 20,504 of JBCBDZ010000012.1, forward strand.
GAGATTTGGACGAACCCGTTGGCATAAGCGCCAAAGGGGAGGCCGGTGTGTTTGATCCTGTCGAGCGCCGTCGTGATCGCCTCGGGTGCGGAACAGTTGATCAGCAGGGCAGCAGCCCCGTTTTCAGCGATGGGCAGAACGTCTCCAATGGGTTCGCCAGAACGCAGGACCTGACCGTCCTGATCATCGACAGTCATGGCAAGCCAGACGGGTTTCCCACTTGTCCTTGCTGCTGCCAGCACGTCGCGGGCCTGAGCCAGCGAAGAGACGGTTTCACAGATGATCAGATCACACCCTTCGGCCAGTTGGTCGGCCACTTCGCTGAACAGTGCAACAGCCTCTTCGGATGCCGGATGCAGATCCGGTCGATAGCTGGCCACCAGCGGACCTATGGCCCCGGCGATACGGCCCGCGCCGTGCTGTGCGCGCGCTGTTTCCACTTCCCTCATTGCGCGGGCGAAGAGGTCGGGCAGTTGCCCTTCGAGCGCTGTGTCGGCGACCCGGTCGCGGTGCAGGGCATAGGTGTTGGCCGTCGCGATTGTCGCCCCGGCGGCAAAGAAATCCGCATGAATTTCCTGCACGAGGCCGGGATGGTCCTGCATCACCTGCGTGGACCACATCGGGGTTGGGATATCGCCGGAGCGGCGGACGAGTTCCTGACCCATGCCGCCGTCCAGAAGGGTGATCTCTGTCATGTCTTCAATCCTTGGAGCGCCGGAAACCGACACGGTTTCCGGGCCGATTTCCGTGTCGGAAATCGCTTACGCCCGCAATCGCGCATTGTCCGGATCCCAAAGCGGTACGTCTGGCTGCACGGTCGCCTTGCGCCGCTGTCCATAGATTTCGACCTCGAGCGTTTGACCTGGGCAGGCAAGTTCGGTTTTGACCACACCCAGCGCCACAGACGCCCCGATACGGTAGCCCCACGCCCCTGACGTGGTTTCACCCACCACGGTATCCCCGTCCCAGATCGTGGACATGTAGGGCGCGTCCTGATCACCCGCATCCACGATCAGCGTTACGAACCGCTTTTTCGACCCTTGCTGCTTTTCGTTCATCAGAGCAGCCTTGCCGGGGAAGTCCTGTGGTTTGTCCAGTTTGACAAACCGATCCAGCCCGCCCTCGAACAAGGTGTAGTCGGTTGACAGATCCCCCTTCCACGCGCGGTACCCTTTTTCGATCCGCAGCGCGTTCAGCGCATACATACCGAAGGGAATCGCTCCGGCGTTCCGTACGGCCTCGTACAGATCGGGGATGTTCGCGTTGACTGCATGGATTTCCCAACCCAGTTCTCCGGCAAAACTGACCCGCGCCAACATGCAGGGAATGCCGGCAACTGTTGCCGGTTGGTGGCTGAGCCAAGAGGCGTGCAGGTCCGCATCCGTGCCCATCGCCTGAAACGCATTGCGCGAATCCGGGCCGCAGACGATCAGGGTACTGAACTCTTCCGTGTGATCGGTCAGGCTCAGACCCTTGGGCAAGCCAGCTTTGAGCACTTCGAAGTCGTGCCATTGCGCATTGGCTGCGGTGATCAGGGTAAAGTCATCCTCGTCGTGCCGGATCAACGACATTTCAGTCAGGATACGCCCACGACTGTCAGCGAAGTATCCCAGATTCATGCGCCCTGCCTTGGGCAGGCCACCGGTGATGCGACCGCGGAGGTACTCAGCCGCCCCTGCGCCCGTCAGCTTGAAACGGGAAAAGCCCGGCAGGTCGAGCACGCCAACCTTGTCGCGTACGGCCTCGCATTCCTCTTTGACCCGAATGGTCCACGGGCCCTCGCGGTCCCAGGTCTCGGTCGCCTCAAGCGAGGTGTCATCGCCGTCCTTGGCGAACCAGTTGGCCCGTTCCCAGCCGTTGTATGCGCCCATGACGCCGCCTTGGGCGATGATCGTCTCGTGCACCGGGGACAGTTTCTTGTTCCGCCCAGCGGGCCATTCATGATGCGGGAAGTGCATGGCATATTCGTGCCCGTATGTTTCCAGCGCCTTTTGCAGGGAATAGTCATGATCCGCGTAACCGGTATAGCGGCGCGGGTCGACCGCCCACATGTCCCATTCGGTTTCGCCGTGCATGATCCATTCGGACAGGACCTTGCCTGCTCCGCCGCCCTGGGCGATGCCAAAGGTAAAGCAATGCCCTTCAAATGCGTTTTCGACGCCGGGCATTGGCCCCAGCAGTGGCAACCCGTCGGGTGCGTACGGGATGGGTCCGTTGATATTGCGCCCCACACCGGCGGTGCCAAGGGCAGGCACACGCGCCATCGCGTCTTCGATGTAGAACTCAAGCCGTTCCAGATCGTCGGGGTAGAGCTGGAAGCTGAAGTCTTCCGGCATCGGATCGTCCGGGGTGATCCAGTGTGCCTTGCAGTTGCGCTCATAGGGGCCGAGGTTCAGGCCGTTTTTGTCCTGGCGCAGGTAATAACTGACGTCGACATCGCGGATGATGGGCAGTTTGCGCCCGTTTTCCTTGGTCCACGCAGCGACTTCAGCAATCTCTTCGGTCAGGAAGTACTGATGAGACATCACCACCATAGGCACGGTCCGTCCGCCAAAGGGTTTGAACATCTCACCCACCCGCTGCGCATAGTAGCCTGCGCAGTTCACAACGAACTCGCAGCGAATGTCGCCCTTGTCCGTCTTCACGATCCACTCGTCGCCGTCCTTGTCGATGCCTGTGGCCGGGCAGAATCGTTCGATCCGCGCACCTGCGTCGCGCGCGCCCTTGGCCATGGCTTGTGTCAACTGCGCCGGGTCGATGTCACCGTCCAGCGGGTCCCACATCCCGCCTGCAAGCTCATGTGTTTCCATGAAGGGATGGTGTTCCTGCATTTCGGAAGGCGTAAGGATCGGCATGTCGAGCCCCTGGTAACGGCCCATGCCTGCAACCCGCTCAAATTCCTGCATCCGCTCCTTTGAATGGGCCAGACGCAGGGAGCCGGTGACGTGGTAGTTCATCGGATAATCGACGTCCGTCGCCAGCGTCCGGTACATTTCGAGCCCATAGCGTTGCATGTTCAGGATCGCCCACGACCCAGAGAAGTTCGGACAGTTCCCGGCGGCGTGCCATGTGGAGCCTGCGGTCAACTCGTTTTTCTCCAGAAGAACGCAGTCTTTCCAGCCTGCCTTGGCCAGATGATAGAGGGTCGAGGTTCCGACCGCGCCGCCGCCGATGATGACCACACGGGCCGTTGTTGGAAAATCGCTCATGATCAGGTCTCCCGTTGCGGCTCGTCGGCCGAGATTGTGTAGTAGTCGCCCTTGTCCGCGGTGAAGATGTGCCCGCGCAGGCGCAAACCGGTGGGCCCGTCGATGGACCCGGTTGAAAAACAGGTGAAGTCTTCGTCGTCGTGTTTCCAGAACAGGGCCGAGCCACAGTTTGGGCAGAACCCGCGGCGCGCCTTGTCCGAAGAGGCGAACCATCTCACGCCTCCCGAAATCTCCAGGAGGTCATCCGGGACATAAGACGACGCCCAGACATGCCCCGATTGCTTGCGGCATTGCTTGCAGTGGCACGCCGCCGGGGCACCTGCCTCTCCACGTGCTTCGTAAGTGACGGCACCGCACAAGCAGCTTCCGGTGATCATCTCAGGCCCTCGCTGGTGTGTTCGAGGCACCCAGCAGCACCCCGTAAATGACAAAGCACAACGCCATGATGCGTCGCACCCAGATGTTGAAGACTGCACCCAACGCCGCTCTGCCGATCCCAGCCCCGAGGGCCGTAAATCCGGTGTAGCTGAGTGCGGTGATGGTCAGCGCCGTCGGCATGATCAGAGCCATCTGGTCCCACACGGGCACGTCTGGTTGCACAAACTGCGAGAAGGCAGCGAGGTAACCCGCCACACTCTTGGGGTTGATCGTGGCGATGGCGAGCGCGCGCAGATAGATTGATTTGCCCGAGGGTGCCGCGAGTTTGGGCGGAGTGGTTGCGTTCATCCACCCACGAATGCCGAGATAGACAAGAAATGCGGCCCCGATCAGCTTAGCCACCCAAAATGCACTTGGCGAAGCAGCGATCAGCGCCGTCACGCCAAGTGCCGATAGGAGCAGGAAAAATGTGGCTTGGGTCAGGATCGCCAGAACCCCGATCAGCGATCGGCGAAAGCCAAGCGTCATGCCACTCGAGATGCAGTTCACGGCATTTGGCCCCGGCGTGGTGACAAAAACCACCCAGAACAGCGCGAATATGGCCCAGCCCTCAAACGACATCAGTAGACCGGCGGCGCGATCACCCAGATCGCAACGGCTGGGGTGTCATAGGGGTTCATCCAACGAAATGCTTCCCCCCGGATACGAAAACTGTCGCCGGGATGCAGGGTGAAGTGTTGCCCGCCGATATCCAGATCAAGGCGACCCGAGATCAGGTAGCCAACCTCTTGGGTAGGTCGGGAGACAGGCGTCGCGATTTCGCTACGTGGCTCGAAGGTGGAGTGCACCATTTCGAAGTCATCTGTGAGATCCGGAGACAGCAACTCCTCGACGAGACCGGCGGTGCGGGACCCGATGGGGCGGCGCGCCGTGCTGCGCACAACATAGCCTTCCTCTTCGGCAGGCGCTGCACCGCGACGGAACAGGGTGGATACAGCTATATCCAAGGTCGCTGCAATGTGGCGCAGATCGGTGATCGACGGTTCCGAGAGGTCGCGCTCCACCTGACTGAGCCAGCCGACCGAGCGCCCCAAAGCGGCCCCCATATCCTGTAGCGTCATCCCCCGCGCCTTGCGCAGTGCACGCAGGTCAGCCCCAAGACTGGAGGGTGAGGAGAGTTCAGATTGCAGCATGATCTCGTGAAATTCTTGTACCGAATTTCACGTAAAGTCAGAATCAGTGAAAAATCAAATGATTTTTTCACACAGTACGGAAAACCGCATACAGGATTGTGGACAGCGCCTCTGCGTCATTCTGCGTAAATGCATCTTGCTGATCGCTGTCTATGTCAAAGACCGCGATCAACGCGCCTGCACCATTTCGAACCGGCAAGACCAATTCCGAACGTGTCGACGAAGCACAGGCAATGTGCCCCGGAAAGGCATCAACATTCGCAACCAACTGCACCTGGCCTGTCCGGGCTGCGGCCCCGCAAACCCCGCGCGAGAAAGGGATTTGCAAGCAACCATGTCCGCCTTGATAGGGCCCGATCTTGAGCATCTCGGGCCCGGTGACACGATAAAAACCGGTCCAGTCAAACCGCGCATCGCTGTGGTGCACTTCGCACGCAACTGTCGCCATGAGCGCAACGGCGTCATCTTCGCCTTCGGTCAGGGAAGCGATGGTTTTGGCGAGTGCGGTGTAGTCAGGCATGGGTTCGTCTTCATTGGTTGAGGTCGGAGGGGGCTGTCTGCCCCCGGCGCTTGCGCGCCTCCCCCGAGGATTTTTTGAATCAGAGAAGATCAGGCACGTTCGATCGCGATGGCAGTGCCTTCTCCACCACCGATGCAAATGGCTGCGACACCACGTTTTAGGTTGCGCTTTTCCAGCGCATTCAGCAGCGTCACCATGATCCGCGCGCCCGATGCACCAATCGGATGCCCCAATGCACAAGCCCCGCCGTTGACGTTGACCACATCGTGGGACAGCCCCATCTCGCGCATGAATGCCAGCGGGACCACGGCGAACGCCTCGTTCACTTCCCACAGGTCCACGTCGTCTTTGGTCCATCCAATGCGGTCGAGCAACTTTTGGGCAGCCGGTACAGGCGCTGTCGTGAAACGCCCCGGAGCTTGAGCATGGCTGGCATGTCCAAGGATACGCGCTCTGACTGTTAACCCTTGAGTTTCCGCAGCCTGCTCAGATGCGAGCAACAAGGCCGCCGCTCCGTCCGAGATCGAAGATGAATTTGCAGCTGTCACTGTCCCTCCTTCGCGGAATGCCGGTTTGAGGTGCGGTATCTTTTCAGGTCGTGCTGAGCCGGGCTGTTCGTCGGTCTCAACAGTGACTGACCCTTTGCGCGCTTGAACCGCTACCGGTACGACTTCTCCATCAAACGCGCCATTCCTGATGGCGGCCTGGGCGCGCGACAGCGATGTCAAAGCGAATTCATCCTGGATTTCGCGTGTGAACTGGAACGCTTCGGCGCAGTCTTCGGCAAACGTGCCCATCAGGCGCCCCTTGTCGTAGGCGTCTTCCAGCCCGTCGAGGAACATGTGATCAATAACCTGTCCATGTCCCAGACGGGCGCCATCGCGCATTTTGGGCAGCAGGTAGGGGGCGTTCGACATGCTTTCCATGCCGCCGGCGATCATCGTGTCCGTGTGACCCAATGCAATCTGATCAAAAGCGATCATTGCGGCTTTCATACCGGACCCGCACATCTTGTTCAGGGTGGTTGCCGGGACGTCTTCGCCCAGACCTGCGGCAAAGGCTGCCTGGCGTGCCGGAGCCTGACCCTGCCCGGCGGGCAAGACGCAGCCCATAAGAACTTCTTCCACCGTCCTGGCCCCCGCGGCCGCGATAGCTGCCGAAATGGCCTGACCACCCAGAATGGCGGCTGGCATATCGGACAGCGCGCCCTGGAAACCGCCCATGGGCGTACGGGCTGCGCCGGTGATGACAACTGAGTTCATGGCTTTGGAATCCTTCGCACAAAACTGGAAACCTAATAGTAAGGATTGTCTTTTAGACACGCAACGTAACCGGAAATCTGCATGAGGGCGGACATGGATCTTCGCAGCCGATCAGAACAAAATCTCCAAGTTGTCTCGGTTCTGGACAACCGGATCGATGCGGCCGTGGCAATCGAGTTCAAGGACGCAATGCGCGCATCCACCGACGGGGGCAGTGACACCGTCGTGCTGGACCTCAGCCAGGTGCAGTTCATCGACTCCAGCGGCCTCGGGGCAATTGTCGCCTCGATGAAACACATGGGGGCATCACGAAAGCTGGCGCTGGCGGGTTTGACACCGACCGTGGAAAAAGTATTCCGGCTGACCCGAATGGACAGCGTTTTCAGCGTGTTCGCAACGCTCGACGGGGCGTTGGATGAATTGAAAGCCTGATTTGTCGCTCCCTTTGAAAGACCACGCCATGTCCCTCGTATCCCAGATGCCCGCGTTCAACATTTCCATCCAAAGTGGCGAAATGGCCGTGCGCGATGCGCTGGCCAAACTGCTGGAAAGTTTGACGCCCCTGTCTTTGGACGTCGAAGAAGCGGGAACGGTCGAACTGGTCATGGCCGAAGCGTTGAACAACATTGTTGAACATGCCTACCCTCAGGGCGACCCGTGTGGTCCAATCGACATAACCTGTAGTCATGCCGATGACGGTCTTCATATGACTGTGGTGGACTCGGGCCGTGCGATGCCCGATGGACGCACGCCACTTGGCGCCCCAGTAGATACCGATGTCGCATTTGATGACATGCCAGAAGGTGGGTTCGGCTGGTTCCTGATCAAGGATCTTGCAAAAGACGTCCGCTATATCCGAACATCCCGGAAAAACCAGTTGAGTCTCCGTCTGGCCGTTGCGATCAACTGATCCGGCTGACAGGCCCCAAGGCTCCTAGGCGCACTGTGTTTGCGGTTGCTTGTCTTGTCTGGCCTTGCCTTCCGACACGTATCAGGTGCGTTTTGGCAGCCCTTGCATGCGGGTTTCAACCCTTGGGTGGACATGACCAACACAGAACCCTGACATTCCAAGAAAGTGCCGCTCAGCGACCACAATACTGCCTTGATTTCCCGGCATACCGGGTCCTGTAGCTGCATATGGCTTCCCTCGGTGCCGCGTTTAATTGCCCCCACCCAGTGCGCGGCACCGAGGAACTTACGCCCCCCAACTATCCAGTGGACACCACAGGTATCCCGGATACGTTACCCGTAAGACTGAACACAACAGGGGCCAGCCAGCATGCGAGACTTTCATCAACCAGGCCGTTCGCCTGTCCTGGCCACGTCCGGGATGTGCGCAACATCTCACCCTTTGGCCGCGCAGGTCGCTGTTGAGACGTTAAAGGCTGGTGGCAACGCCATGGATGCAGCCATTGCGGGTGCCGTGTTGCTTGGCATTTGCGAGCCGCAAATGACCGGCATCGGAGGCGACTGTTTTGTCCTCTGGTCGGATTCAAATGGCAAGATCAACGCGCTCAACGGGTCCGGACGCGCGCCGTCTGGGCTGGACGCCGCTGATCTCAGGGCAGAGGGTCATTCGGTGGTCCCACCACAAAGCGCGCACGCCGTGACCATCCCCGGCGCCATCGATGCGTTTTGCACCCTGTCAGAGCGGGTGGGTACGCTTGGACTTGACCGCCTTCTTGCCCCGGCGATCCACTATGCGGAAGAGGGCGTGCCGGTTTCACCGCGCGTCGCCTTTGACTGGGCCGAAGACGCAGCGGTTTTGCAGGGTGTCGCACTGGACAAGTACATGGTCGATGGAAAGGCACCGTCCCCCGGCCAGATGTTTGCCGCCCCCGGCCAGGCCGCCGTTCTGCGCAAGATCGCCAGCCAAGGGCGCGATGCGTTTTACACCGGCGACGTCGCCGAAGACATGGTGCGTGCACTGAAGGCCGCTGGCGGCAAACACAGCCTTGAGGATTTTGCCACCACAGCCTGCACCGACACGACCCCGATCAGCAGCGCCTACAAGGGCATCGAGTTGTTTGAGCATCCGCCCAACGGCCACGGTGCAACGGCGAACCTGATCCTGAACATGTTCAAGCACTTTGACATAGCCAACATGGATCCGTTTGGAACAGAGCGGACCCATATCGAAGCTGAAGTGACCAAACTGGCATATGACACGCGCAACCGGCTGATCGGGGATGCGGATTACACCACCCGGCTGGATCACATGCTGGCACCTGAAACAGCTGCGGCGCTGGCTGCTCTTGTTGATCCGACCCGCGCGATGGGCGACCCGACCGCCCTGTCCGAACAGGTTCACAAGGACACGATCTACATCACGGTGGTGGACCGCGACGGCATGGCCGTGTCGATGATCTACTCCATCTTCCACGGGTTCGGATCGGGCATTGCAACCGACAAGTACGGGATCCTGCTACACAACCGCGGGGCCGGATTTACTGTGGAAGAAGGCCACCCCAATGAACTCAAGGGCGGCAAGCGGCCCATGCACACGATCATTCCGGGGATATTGGCCAAGGACGGCAAACCGTTCATGCCGTTTGGCGTCATGGGCGGGGCCTATCAGGCGACGGGCCATTCCCGATTCGTGACCAACATCGTTGATTTCGGCATGGACGCTCAGACCTCCATCGATTCGCCGCGCGCTTTCAGTGACAACGGTGATCTGAAAGTTGAACGCGGTTATCGCGATACGGTCCGCGCCGAGCTTGCCGAAATCGGCCACAAGGTGATTGTTCCCAAAACGCCGATCGGCGGTGCACAAGCCATCAAGATACACGACAGCGGCGTGCTGGAAGGTGCGAGTGATCCGCGCAAGGATGGGTGTGCTTTGGGCTATTAGGTAAGGCGGACGTATCGTCCGCCCGGCCCTAGTTCAACTGAAAGTGCAGCGGGTAAGTGCCGTCCTGAAACGGGCCAAACAGGTCGGGGATGTCCGGATGATCCACAGGCTCACCGGAATAGTCCGCGACAAGGTTCTGCTCTGACACATAGGCCACATAGTAGCTTTGGTCGTTCTCGGCCAGCAGGTGATAAAACGGTTGCGCCTTCTTGGGGCGGCTGTCCTCGGGGATGGCCTCGTACCACTCATCCGTATTGGAAAACTCAGGGTCCACATCAAAAACCACACCTCGGAAGGGGTGCTTTTTGTGGCGGACGACTTGGCCCAAGTGATACTTTGCGCGCGTTCTGAGCATAGCGTTGCGCCCCCTATCTTGCGTGACTACACGGTGCAAGGGACATTTGTCCAACAATTGAGCACATATTTGCTGGAAACAGTCTGTGAACCTGACAGTAACAGTCCTTCAGATCGTCGCCCCTGTCTTTCTGCTGGCCAGCATCGGCTTTGTCTGGGTCAAGGTCGGGCTGGAGTACCGCATTCAGTTTGTCACCCAGCTGGCGATGACCTTGTCGCTGCCCTGTCTGATCTTCGTCTCACTCATGCAGACCCGAATTGCGCCAGACGCGCTGACCGCCCTGTCGCTGGCATCGGTCATGGCCTATGCCATCATATCGCTGGCCTTTTTGGCGCTGGTTAGGCTGCTGCACCTGGAGGGGCGCACCTATACCGCACCGCTCATTTTTGGGAACACGGGGAATCTGGGCCTGCCGTTGGCGCTGTTTGCCTTCGGGGATGTGGGCCTCAGCTATGCCATCATCGTCTTCGCGATCATGGCGCTTTGGTCCTATACCTATGGCATCTGGCTGGTGGCCGGGGCCGGTTCGCTGGGTCGCGTTCTGCGTGAACCGCTGGTTTGGGCCACTGTTCTGGGCGCCCTTTTCATGTGGCAGGGCTGGGAAACACCAGAATTTTTGACCAACACCCTGGATTTGATCGGGCAGATGGCCATTCCAATGATGCTGATCACCCTTGGCGTTGCCGTGGCCCGTCTGTCGGCCAAGGGTATGGTGCGCGCGGTCGCGTTATCCTTTGTTAAGCTCTCGCTGTGCGTGGTCGTCGCGTGGGGTGTCGGCAGTGTCTTTGAACTGGATCACATCGCGTTCGGAGTGCTTGTTTTACAGGTCGCCACCCCCGTGGCCGTGACCTCGTATTTGATTGCCGAAAAGTACGGGGCCGACGCGCCCTCGGTCGCGGGTCTTGTTGTGGCTTCGACCCTGATGTCGGTGGCCGCCTTGCCCCTGATCCTCGCCTTTGTTCTCTAAGGGGAGCCTTGCTAACATTTCGTGATTTCCACGTTGGCTGTTTTTCGGTATACTTCCCGCAAAACAAAAAACAAAAGCGAGTGAGGCAGATGAGCAAACTCTTTCGCGCATTGGCATTGGTTCTTTTGGCTGCCAGCTGTGGTGGCGGGTCAGGCACGGCCCCCCGTCAGCTGGACAACGCCTGTTCGATCCTTGCCGAGCGTCCCGGATACCTGAAAGCGTTCCGCGCAACCGAGCGGAAGTATGGCGTGCCGGTGCACGTGCAGATGGCGACCATCTACCAGGAAAGCAAATTCATTTCCGATGCGCGCACCCCCTATCGCTATGCGGCTGGAGTCATCCCGCTGGGTCGTCAATCCAGCGCCTTTGGCTACTCACAGGCTCTGGACGGCACCTGGGATGAATACCTTGATGACACTGGCCACCGCGTGGCCCGCCGCGACCGTATTCGCGATGCCACCGATTTCATGGGATGGTACATGCTGGAAACGCAGGATCGCCTTGGCATCCCGGTATCAGATGCACGCAATCAGTATCTGGCCTATCATGAAGGGCGAAGTGGTTATCGCCGTGGCAGCTACAATTCCAAACCATGGCTGGTCCGCGTGGCCGGAGAGGTCGACCAGCGGGCCGACATGTATGCCATGCAGTTGCGCTCCTGTTGAGCCTAATCCCGATTGGGGCGCGGCTCGTCAAACAGGCGATTTGACAGGGTGCCGCCTGTATTCAACTCTCCGAGCACAACGGTGGTTTGACCCCCACCGCTGTCGTTGACCACCCATTGGCGCAGTTGCACGGGGTTTCCGGTGAACTTCATCTGAATGCTCCCATATTCGGGGTTTTCGGGGTCTTGCGCGGTCACAACCGTCGCTGTGCCGTCAAAGTCGTGCCCCACAACCATGTTTGCGGCATTCAGATCCACATTGCGCGCAAGGATCAGCGACAGCGGCGTGCGCCGCAAAGGGTAGGTTTCCGGCGGCTGATTGGATTTGCTGTCAACGATGTAGACCGCGTTCGCAGATGCCACGACCAATGCAGTGTCGGGCGCGTTGTATTCAAACCGCATCCTGCCCGGCCGTTTGATATAGATTTGCCCGGTGCTGATGGACCCGTCGTCATTGATCTGCGTGAACGATCCTTCGGCGGTTTTCAGGTCATTGAGATAACCGGAAATCGCGTTCAAAGGCAGCTTGTCGGCCAGGGCCGCTTGTCCTGCCAACAGGGCCAAGGCAACGGCGGCGATACGTGTCATCCGGATCATGGGGTGTTTGCGTCCTTGCGATCAACTGTCTTGGGATTGATATAGAGCGCAGCGCATTGATATGCGATAGCGCGGCCCAGAACGTGGCATGGGACCGCTCACTTTGGCAAAGGCTTTGCGCCGCCAGATTTCAAACAGTGAAACATGCAGCGCAAAACCGGGTATGCACAAGCTGTGCACAGACTGCGCACCGGTACGGGCACTTTACCCCTGTTCAGGCACCAGAATCTCGCGTTTGCCCACGTGGTTCGCACTGCTCACCACACCTTCGTCCTCCATCTGCTCAACCAGCCGTGCGGCCTTGTTGTACCCGATGGCCAGTTTGCGCTGGATGTAGGAGGTCGAACACTTGCGGTCCTTGATCACGATGGCGACAGCGGTGTCATAGAGCGCATCTTCGCCGTCCGTGTTCCCACCGAGGCCCAGCACCTGATCGATGCTGGTTTCCTTCTCTTCGTCCGGCCCGTCGATCACGCCGCTGACATAGTCTGGCGCCCCAAAGGCCTTGAGGTGGGTCACGACTTCTTCGACCTCTTCATCTGACACGAACGGGCCGTGGCAGCGGGTGATCTTTGCCCCGCCGGCCATGTAAAGCATGTCGCCCATGCCCAGCAGCTGTTCGGCACCCATTTCACCAAGGATCGTGCGGCTGTCGATTTTTGATGTCACCTGGAACGAGATCCGGGTGGGGAAGTTTGCCTTGATCGTGCCGGTGATCACATCGACCGATGGGCGCTGTGTGGCCATGATCAGGTGGATGCCGGACGCCCGCGCCATTTGCGCCAGACGCTGAATGCAGGCCTCGATCTCTTTGCCGGCAACCATCATCAGATCAGCCATCTCGTCCACGATCACCACGATGTAGGGCAGTGCCTCGGGCGCGAACTCTTCCGTCTCAAAGATCGGTTCACCGGTTTCGTCATCAAACCCGGTCTGCACTGTGCGGCTGAACATCTCGTTCTTGGCCAGCGCTTCGCGCACGCGGCCATTGTACCCTTCGATGTTGCGCACGCCCATCTTGGACATTTTGCGATAGCGTTCTTCCATCTCGCCCACGGTCCATTTGAGCGCGACAACCGCCTTTTTGGGGTCGGTCACAACCGGAGACAGAAGGTGCGGGATGCCGTCATAGACTGACAGTTCCAGCATCTTGGGGTCGATCATGATCAACCGGCATTCTTCGGGCGTAAGCTTGTAGAGCAGGCTCAGGATCATCGTGTTGATCGCCACCGACTTACCCGAACCGGTGGTACCGGCGATCAGCAGGTGAGGCATCTTGGCGAGATTGGCGACCATCGCATCGCCGCCAATATCCTTGCCCAAGGCCAGCGGCAGGCGCATGTTGCTGTCCCCAAAGTCGCGCGAAGACAGGATTTCGCGCAACACCACCTTTTCACGGTTTTCGTTGGGCAGTTCGATCCCGATCACGCTTCGCCCGGGCACGGTGCTGACCCGCGCCGACAGGGCCGCCATGGACCGTGCAATATCATCCGCCAGCCCGATCACGCGAGACGCCTTAAGACCCGGCGCAGGTTCCAGTTCATACATGGTGACCACCGGGCCGGGGCGGACGCTGACGATCTCGCCCTTCACGCCGTAGTCGTCCAGCACGTTTTCCAACATCCGTGCGTTCTCTTCGAGGGCCTCGTCGCTCAGGTGGTGGCGCTGTACTTGTGTTGGCGCTTCCAACAAGTTGAGGGGGGGCAGCTCAAAGCCAGGATGCGTGTCTTCGAAGGCCAGTTTGGGCTGCGCTTCAGCCTGCGCACGGGCGCTCGGTTGCACCGGTTTGCGGGCAGGTTGCTGCACCACTTTGCGCGGTTCAGCGACAGGGATCGTGGGCGCGGCCACCGGCTCCGGGTTCACGGGTTCGATCAAATCGGGTTCGACGTCTGGCGCGGTTAGCGGGGGCTCCGCCCGACGTGCCACAAGGCCTGCCGTAAGGGGGGGTTCAGGTGGCAGGGGGGCATGCGGTGCGCCATGAACCAACAGCGGGTCGGGACCACGCCCGCGCCCTTTTGTCAGCGGCGCAGTCGGATGTGCCTGACCTGCCGGAGCAGCGCGTACGCGCGATTTGATCACATCCGCGATTTTGCTTCTGATCCGTGCATCGACGGGGCCATCATCGGCTTCGATGTCAGAATAGCTATCGGCCAGTTCCACGTCTGGATCCGGCTCCGGGTCGGGCCGTTTGATCAGGGCGGGCATGCGTGCCAGCAGACCCGGCTTCGGGGCCTCCGCCTCAAGGCTTTCATCATAGGCAGGCTCGGGCGCTGGTGCGATCGGCACCGCATAGGCTTCGGCCTCTTGCGCGGCGATCTCGCGCTGTGCACGGCGATCGGCGGCCCGCTCCTGCATCACGCGTGCGGCCTGCGCAGCCCCACTCGCACCACGGCCCAACAGTGTCATCAGCCCAGCGTAGATCATCACGAGGCCCACCAGCAGGAAGCGCGCAATGCGCGACAGTTCCGCCCGGGTGAACCCAAGCACAAAGGCCCCGAAGACGACAATTCCGACGCCCATGGCAAGGGACATCAACTTGACCGTAAAGGTGGACCCAATGGGCAAAGCCGTCAGCAAGAACGCCATAACCGTGTCGCCAAAGAGCCCGCCGAGGCCGAAGCCGTGCGTCGCACTCCATTCCGGCCCCGGCTGCAGAGTCGCCGCATAGATCGATCCGAATGCGATAGCGATGGGGGCGAAGATCAACCGCCCCAAGGCCCGCTCGCGGCCCAAGTGCAGCGCAAACCGCACGCCCCAGACCATCAGCACGATGGCGATCCCAAATACGCCCCAGCCTGCGATCATCACCATAGGTGCAGCGAGTGAGGCTCCTGTCCGGCCCATCCAGTTCTGCACTGGCGCGTCCGTGGATGCCATCCAGTTGGGATCATGCGGCGTGTAGCTCAGCATCATGGCAGCAACCATCGCGCCGGCGATCATCAAAGCGATGCCGATCAGCTCGCGACTGCGTTTTTCAATCGCCGCCTGCACGTCCTGGTCAAAAAGTGGGTCACGCCGTGTCTGGTATGCCATGCCTTGTCCTTCGTCTATTCAAGCGGCGTAGAGCGTGTCGCGGATGGCTGTCAGCCCCCGCTCCGTCTCTGCCTTTGGGGCGACCAGAGCCACCCGAATGTATCCGTCACCGGGGTTCACCCCGTCTATGTCGCGCGCAAGATAGGCGCCTGGCAGCACCCGCACGCCGGTTGCCTGCCACAAGTTCAGC